>JAGQUL010000110.1 GCA_020438525.1 Thermoleophilia bacterium
GCGCTCTCCTCCAGCTCCGCGAACAGGCTGTCGGAGTCGCTTCCCGCTCGATCGAAGTACTGCTCGATCGACATGCCGGCCTGCTGCAGCTGCTGCTTGAGCCCCTGATAGAGCTCCTGCTGGCGCCCCTGCACGAGCGCCGCCGGCTCCTCGAACTCGGCTGCCTTGGCCAGCGCGGCCACCGCGTTGCCGCGGAAGATGCCCTGCACCTCGTCGTCGAGGCGACCCGTGATCGAGCCGCGAATGTCGTCCTCGAGCTCCTTGGCNNGACCTCGTCGGTCAGCTTCGGCAGCTCGAGCTCCTGCACGCTGCGCAGCTGACCGACCTCGTCGGTCAGCTTCGGCAGCTCGAGCTCCTGCACGCTGCGCAGCGTGAGGTGGAACGTCGCGTCCTTGCCGGCGAGCTGGTCCATCGGATGGTCGGCCGGGAACGTCACCGGCACGTCGAGCTCGGAGCCCGCTTCCTTGCCCTTGATCGCCTCCTCCAGCTCACCGAGCAGCCGGCCGTCGCCCACGCGCGCCTGGTAGCCGGTGGCCGATGCACCGCCGACATCCTCGCCGTCGATCGTGCAGCGGAAGTCGACTACGACCTCGTCACCCTCCTGCGCGCCCCGCTTCACGTCCTTGAGCGTGCCGGCACCACGCAGGGTGGCCTCGAGCACCTGGTCGACGTACTGCTGCACGTCGGGCAGGTTGGGCTTGTCGACCTCGAGCGTCGAGAGCTCGGGCAGCTTCGGCTTCGGTGCGACCTCGATCGTGGCGGAGAACTTCAGTGCGCCGTCGACGAGCGGTCCGTCGTCGCCGCCCATGTCGATCTCGGGCTGGGCCACGGGTCGGATGCCGCTCGCGATCACCGCGGAGCGGTACCACTCGTCGAGGTGCACGCGGATCGTCTCGTCGATCACTGCCTCGCGGCCGAGCCGAGCCATCACGGCCTGGGGCGGCACCTTTCCGGGTCGGAAGCCGGGCAGGTTCAGCTGCGTGCCCATGTGCTTCAGCGTGAGGTCCATCGCGTCCTTGAGCACGTCCTCCGGCACCTCGATGTCGAGGCGGAGCTTCGTGTCTTCCAGGCGGGCGATCGTGGTCTTCATCATCGCGGCGTGCCGTCCATTGGTCGTGTCGTTGCGGGAAGTGCGGGCGAGAGGACTTGAACCTCCACGGGCAGTGCCCACCGGATCCTAAATCCGGCGCGTCTACCAATTCCGCCACGCCCGCGCGTACGTGCTCGGGCGAGCATACAGGGGCGGGCGCGCCTTGGTTGGGACCGGAAACGGCTGCAGCACGATGTACGGGCGACAGGGATTCCACGACGCGCGGCCGTGCGCCGCCCCACATGCCTGGACTTGCGCTCACAACCGGTCTCGTGCTCGGCACCCTCGGGGTGGCGTCGGCCACTGCGCTCGACGTGGCGATCGACCGCTCCGGGCACGACCACGAGTCGACTGCCTACACGGCAGGCAGCCTGCCGACGCAGCTGCTCGGCTTCGGCGGCGGCGCGCTCGTGGCGGCGGGGCTGGGCGCGCTCGCGATCCCCGGCCTGCGCAGCACGGCGGCCCCGGTGCTGCTCAAGCTGGGCGCAGGAACGCTCGGCGCGTGGGCCGCGACGTTCGGCGTTCGGCTCGGGATCGGGATGCTCTTCGACCCGTCAGGCACGGGCATGAAGTTCAACCCTGGCGACATCGCCAGGAACTCGATCGATCGCACGCACATGATGGGACGCGAGTCGATGCCGCACGAGCAGGCAATCTTCAACGCGATCAGCACGCTGCAGGGGCATGGCTCCTACGAGGAGCGACTCGCGCGCGGGGAGTTCGCGCCCGTGTGGCAGCCGGGCGATCAGCCGCGCGCGGCCTTCGCTGCGTCCGCGGCTTCGGCGGCAGGCACGATGTCGCGCTCGTAGATCGGGTCGATCCAGTCCGCGACCTTCGCGAACGCACGCTTGCTCCACGACAGGTCCTTCGCCTCGTCGATCGTCTCGGTGAGCGGCAGGATCAGCTTCTGTGCGAGCTTGCTCTGGTTGCCGATCAGGCTGGGCGAGAGGTACGACCACAGTCCGATCACCGATGCCCACGAGCTCGAGAAGCTCATCTCCTTCGGGGCACGTCGATGCATCTCGATCGCCTGCTCCATCGCCTGTGGGCGCCCGTCCTCGAGCGTCTTGCGATGCGCGACCCAGATCGCCTTGCGCGCATACGGCTTGAGCACCATCTGGGCGTACGCGCGCTTGAGCAGCCCGGCACCCTTCCATGCGTCCGACAGCGCGACCGGCTCGCCGGCGTCGGCGCGCCTGGCGACCTCCTCCGGAGTCAGGCCCACGGCGGCGTACACCTTGTCGGCGCGGCGGATGTACTCCGCCCAGGCTCGCTCGCCAGGGGTCTTCAGCTCGCTCACGCGACCGGTGCGCACCGCGCGCTCGGCGGTGAGCGGGTCCTCCACGAGCTGGCGGTTCATGCGCAGCCACCAGAGGTTGTTCGGCTGGCGGCCCGTATCCATCTGCCACTGCGTCTGGTCGCGGATCGCCTGACCGTATCCCACGTCGGCGGGCTCGGTCAGGTCTCGGTACAGGCCGCCCACGCCGGGCACGCGATCCATGGCGGAGCGGATCGCGTCGCTCGTGGGACCCAGCTTCATCCAGCCGGGGTTGCGCTGGAAGAACCCGACGAGCTGGTCCATCCGCTCGTGCGGCTTGTCGCTGACGCGCACTGGCTCGAGCGGCTCGTCGGCCTTCGGCAGCGGCTGCATCGGCGCGGGCTTGAGCGTCACGGCGGTCGCAGCGACCATGTTCGAGGAAACCTGCATCGGGGGCGTGCTACTCCTTGTGCGCGGTGCCGTTGAGCAGCGCCCACGCCTGCGAGCCGATGCTCGCGATGCGTTCGGTCAGGGCGTGGCTGATCGCACCGAGCAGCTGCTGGTTGTACAGGAAGCGGTTCTGCTGCTCGCCCACGCGCCCGAACATCTTCGCCGCGAACGATGCGTCCTCGACCGGGGCCGGTGCAGGCGCCTGCGCGGGTGGCGCGGCCTGCTCGTTCTGCGGGGCGGCCTGCTGCGCGACGATCGGATCGGCGCGCAGCGTCGTGAGCACCTTCGGCATCGGTGCCGGGGCGACGTTCGCGGTCGGTGGTTGGGCGATGGTGCGGATGAGCTGCATGGCTGGAATGTCCTCGAATGCTGGGGGACGACGACGGACACCCGCTCGTCGCGCAGCCCGGTCACCTCGGGTCGGGGGTTTCGCGGCAGCGGCCACCGCCGGCCGCTCGCGTGGCCGGGTAGGGCGAGCCGTGCCTGCAGCACCTTGCGCGCAACGAGGCGACCGCGATCCGCGATATCGGCAACCGTCGTCGTCGCGTCAGGCGCGCAGTCCGTCGAGCACGACCTGGCATGCGCGTCGCCAGGTGTCGCTCGAGCCCGGGCCTGCAGCAGATGCGCCCGCGCGGCTCACCATGCAGGCGAGCTCTGGAATCTCCGTCGCGCGCAGGTCGGACCGGATCGCACCGACAGCAGAGGCGCCCGCCACGAGCTGATCGAGCAGCCCGATCAGCTCCGCACGCTGTGCGTCGCTCGGCGGTAGGCATCGGTCCTGCGCGGCGAGAGCCTCGATGAAACCGCGGTCCTGCACGTGCAGCTCGACCGCGTCGGTGAACGCCGTGGCGAACGCGTCCCACGGGTCGTCGTCGAGCTGCTGCACGCCCCGGCGAAGCACGTCGAGCAGGCGGTCCATCCGCTGCTCCACCAGCGCCGCGACGAGCTCGTCCTTGGAGTGGAAGCGACGGCTGACCGTGCCCACTCCGACCCCGGCCTCGTCGGCGATCTCGTGCATGGTGACGTCGAGCCCACGCTCGCGAAACAGGCGCCCGGCAGCGTCGAGCACGAGCTCGCGGTTGCGGGCGGCGTCGGCGCGAAGCGTGGCGTGCGACATCGTGCGAGCGATCGTCGTCGTCAGCCGACCGGCATGGCCGGCGCTTCGACGTCGATGTTCTCGACGTCCTTGCGGCGCACGAGCAGCACGTGCAGCAGCAGCCCCACCGCGAACAGCGCGACACCGGCGTACATCGCGGTCTGGTAGCCCTCGACGTTCGCGACGACCTGGGTGCCGATCTCCTGCGGCGAGAGCTGCGCCCAGCCCTGCGGCTCGACGAGCTTCGCGCCGATCGAGTCGAGCTTGTCGTTGCGCGTGTTGACGAACACCGTGGTGAGGATCGCCAGGCCGAGCGCGCCGCCGATCTGCTGGCTCGTGTTGAAGATGCCCGATGCGAGACCGGCCTCGTCGTCCGCCACGTTGGTGGTGCCGATCAGCGTGAACGGCACGAACGTCCAGCCCATGCCGATCGCCATCGCGACCATGCCCCAGAACATGGGCAGGTAGGCGCCGTCGGTCGCGCTGAGCGACTGCGCGATCCACCCCATGCCTGCGGCCGCGACGATCAGTCCGATCGCGCCGGTCAGGCGCACGCCGAGCTTCTTGAGCCCGACCTGCGCGGTCGCCGCGCCGACGCCGATGCCGAACGCGAACGGCAGGAACGCCAGGCCGGTCTTGATCGGCTGGTAGCCGAGCACGAGCTGCAGGTAAAGCGTGGCGAAGTAGAAGAACGAGAACATGCCTGCGGCGACGCTCAACATCGCGAGGTTCGCGGCGGCGAGGGAGCGGAGCTTGAGGAGCCCGAGCCGGACGAGCGGCGCCTTCGATCCGTTCTCGATGATCACGAATGCGACGAGCAGGGCGACCGCGATACCGAGTCGGACGAGCGTAGCGGTGCTCGAGAAGCCGTCGTTGACCGTCTCGACGATGCCGTAGACGAGCAGCATCAGCCCGGCGGTGACGGTGAATGCACCGGCCAGGTCGAAGCGACGATGGCCGAGGTCGGCGTGCGACTCGGGCACCCAGCGGAACGCGGCGAAGATCACGGCGATGCCGATCGGCACGTTGATGTAGAAGACCCACGGCCAGTCGAGCTTCTCGGTGATCACGCCACCGAGCAGCAGGCCGACCGACGCACCGCCGGCGGCGATGCCCGACCACACCCCGAGTGCCTTGGAGCGCTCGGCGCCCTCCTTGAAGCCGGTCATGATCACCGACAGCGCTGCGGGCGAGATGAGCGCGGCGCCGGCACCCTGGATGCCGCGGAAGATGATGAGCGATGCCGGGCTCCATGCAAGGCCGTTCATGAGCGACGCGCCGGCGAACAGGAACGTGCCGATCACGAAGATGCGGCGACGACCGAGCAGGTCGCTCGCGCGGCCGCCGAGCAGCAGCAGGCCGCCGAATGCGAGCGTGTAGGAGTTGATGACCCACTGCAGGTCGGCGTCGTTGATCTTCAGGTCGCGCTGGATCGTGGGCAGCGCGACGTTCGTGATCGTCGCGTCGAGCACGACCATGAACTGGGCGAAGCAGACCACGACGAGCGCCCACCACGGGCTGACGCCGTGCGCGTCGTCGTCGATGATCACCTTGGCTTCGCCGGGGTGGTGTGGAGCTTCGGTCATGCGGGGTTCGTCTCCTGGGACGTGCCGGGATCGGCGCAACCGGAACGGACGTTCCGCTTGCGTGAGCGGCGGACTATTGCACACGCAACTGTCGTCGTCCATGCCAGCGGAGATTTCCTCTCGGACACGCCCGCGCCGCCGGCGGTGCACGTCGACCAGAAAGGGTCGGCGTGCAGCTGCCCGGCACCACGGATCGCGAGCCCGGGCCACCGGGATCCGGTCGTGTACCAATTCGGCTGCAGGTGCCGAAAACGCATACCGCGCTGCGCGAGTAACGCGCGCCGATGCCCGTCGCCTGCGCCCCGAGGAACCGGACCCCGGCCGCCGCGCCCCGCCGCGACCAGCCCAAGCAGCTTTCGCCAACGACGCTCCTGCGCTATCCTCCACCCTGCTTGCGCCCGTAGCTCAGCTGGATAGAGCACCAGGCTTCGAACCTGGGGGTCGGAGGTTCGAATCCTTCCGGGCGTGCTTTTTCTACCTGCACATCACCACAATTGAATCAGGCCACTGCGTGGCCGATTTTCAGGGGTGGTAACAGATCGCGTGAATTTCGCCTCGCGCGACGGCCCCGAGTCCCGCTCCCAGAGCGGGATTCCGTGATTTCAGGGTGGCAACACAAGCCAACGAGACTCACCGAGGTCGCAATCGGACTGATGAAATGCTACACAGGAGCCGATAGCATGTGTAGTATTTCATCAGGAGCTGCATGCACGACGACGACGCTCGCATGGTGTTCGAAGACCACGGCCCGACGCTGACCGCGCAGGTCGCGCGCACGTATGGGCTCCACTGGGTCGACCTCTACCGCCTGCGTGACCAGGGCACGATCGACGAGCTGTCACGAGGCGTCTTCCGTCTGGCATCTGCTCCTCCGGTCGAGCAGCTCGACGTCATCGCCGTTCTCGCGCGCGCACCGCGAGCGATCGCGTGCCTGGCGACTGCCGCATCGATCTGGGAGCTCACCGATGAGATTCCACGAACGGTGCACATCGCGGTTCCGCGCGGCGCACACCGTCCGCGCATCGAGTGGCCGTCGACCACCGTCCATGTCTTCAACGCAGAGACGTTCGAGGTCGGACGTGAAAGGCTCGAGCTCAGTTCGGGCGAGACGATCAACCTCTACTCGCCTGATCGCACGGTCGTCGACATCATTCGTCTCGCGCATCGCGAGTCGTCGGAGCCGCTCGGGGAACTCATCCGCCGATACCTGCGTCGCCGCGACGCGACTCCTGCCCGCCTGCTCGACACTGCACGCGCCCTCGGGGCGGACGGACCGGTTCGACGCATCGTGGAACTGGTCGTGCCATGAACCATGACGCAGCCGACATCTTCCGACAGTTGCAGGCGCGTGCACTTGCACGAGGCCTCAACACGCAGCAGCAACTCGAGCTGTACGTCCACGAGCGGCTCCTCGCACGAATCGCCGTGTCGGAGTTCGCACCGAAGCTCGCACTCAAGGGCGGCATGCTCCTTGCGGCGCTCGACATCCGCGATGTCACTCGCGATGCTGACATCGCCGCCACCTCGATCAGCAACGACCCCGAGCACGTCGAACGCATGATGCGCGCCATCACTTCGGTCGACCTTGAGGACGGCGTCGCCTTCGATGTCAATGACATCACCATCACCGCCATGCGCGAGGACGACCAATACCACGGTCTACGCATCAGAATCCCGTGCACGCTGCACACGGCGCGACTCGTCGCACAGGTCGACACGAGCTTCGGCGACCCCGTCGCGGGCCATCCGCGCGAGATTCCATCGATGCTCGGTGCACCATTCATACTCCACACGTACTCCGTGGAAGCGGTACTCGCGGAGAAGCTCGTGACGATGATCGCCCGCGGCGATGCAAACACCCGCGACCGCGACTTCGGCGACGTGTGGCTCATCGGCCACCAGCTCGAGGTCGACGCCATGCAGCTCGTCGAGGACATCCGGCAGACCGCCGATCACCGCACCATCGAGCTGCGATCGCTCGCCGACACGCTCGGCACCATCCGAACGACTCGCCAGGCACCGTGGCAGCGTTACCGCATCCGAACCGGGCTGACAGCGCTCCCCGCCCAGTTCGACGATGTCCTCGATTTCTGCATCGAGTTCGCAGACCCGATCCTCGGTAACCAGCTGCGATCGGGCACATGGAATCCAGCCTGGCGACACTGGACCTGAAACGGAAGACACATGCGACGTACTCGAACATGCCTGCTCGTCACGACGATCGTCGCACTCGCCGCCGCCGGCTGCACAAGGGACGCGCCGCGGGACGAAACCAACCCGGCCGAGAACGCGCCACCGCGGGAATACATCGACATGCCTGTGACCGACTGCCGAGGCTGGGCGGCGGTGAACGAATTCGGCCCGATCACGCTGCGCCCTGTCGATGCCGATTCACCCGAGCGCGCCTACCCAGGCACGCTGTGCAACGTCGACGGAGCCCCGAACGTCTATCGAGCGAGCTTCGCCCCGACTGGACGGTGTGGCAACAATGCGGAGGCCGACGTCCGCGTGCCGTCGCCGAACGCGAAACCCACCGTAGTAGTGCGCGCGCTGAACCTCGGCCCCGGTACCTGCACGCTCGGCGCTGCCGTGCAGCAGGCATCGGTCGTCGTCTTCGTGGAAACCGAGGCGCCCGACGACGTACGCATCGCGTACCCCGACCCGGGGCGCGCCGCGCGAATCGATTCCGAGCGAGCCAGCGCCGAGCGCTTCACGATCACCATGGCGATCGAAGCCTGCGCGGCCGCCGAGGACATGGACCAGTTCGATCCCCCAGCCAAGTGCCTCGACTTGGCGCACCTTCGCGCCACTGATGAGTCGATGCGGACGGTCCGGGAGAGCGCACTGATCACGCCCGCTTCAAGCAGCTATGCAGTTACCGTCCCCTACCGTCTCAACGGGCGCACGATGGCGACGCAAGAGACCTACAGGACCGACGGCACTGCGATCGAAGACGGCGACTTCCCCTACCCCTGACCCGTCCGCGAGCGTGGTAACAGTCTGGTAACACAAGCCAACGAGACCCACCGAAGTCGCGATCGGCCAGAACCTGTAGAATTGTGCCTGTCAGCAGGTACAAATCCAGACGCAGCGAGACGCACCGAGATCCCCGATCGAACCTTCGAACCTGGGGGTCGGAGGTTCGAATCCTTCCGGGCGTGCTTGAACGAAATCCCTGCGTGCGAGCAGCTTCCGCGGTGGGCCATCGGATGGCCAATGACCCCCAATCTCGCGGGGTGGTAACAGCTCGGTAACAGCGAACCCCCGGAAATCCAGCTCCCAGAGCGGGATGTCGCGATTTCGGGGTCGGAACTCAAGCTTTACCAAGCCGATGCCTTGGTAAAGGATCCGGCTCATCCTTTACTACCGCGTCGCAGGCGACGGGCGTGCACCCGGACACGCCTGCGAGAATGGGAACATGCAGGCCACCGACTACTTCCGGCGGGTCGTCCAGCCCAAGCGTCCGTACGCGACCGACGATGTGGTCATGGCGATCCTCGCGGCACCACTCAGGCGCGAGCGACAGGATGACGGTCGATGGCGCTGCTGGGGCGCGGTGCCTGGAGGCCGGTTCATGCGTGTCGTGACCGAAGCCGATGGGAAGACAGTCCACAACGCATTCTTCGATCGAAGGTTCCGACCATGAAGCTCACCTACGACGCAGCGACCGACTCGCTCTACCTCACCCTGCGCGAAGGCACCGGAGCGGACTCGAACGAAATCGCTCCCAACGTGGTCGCGGACTTCGATGCCGACGGCAACCTCACGGGCCTGGACATACAGCACGCCAGCACCACGATCGACCTCGGCGGCTTTCACGTCGAAGGACTGACCGACCTCGCGCAACGCCACATCGCCTGAATAGACGCAGCCTCGTGAGTGAGCGTCAGTGGGGCTGGGATCGGAAGACGGATGCCCCCAATAAGCGATGCAAGACCGGCGCGATGGCCCTACTTCGTGGCGCTGGCCACATGCTGGCTGCCCGGGCTCCCGGTGTTCGTCATGCTCGGCTACCCCGCGTTGGCCTTGGGTGGACTAGACGATTGGACCGCCGCTGCGCTCTTGTTGGGGCTAGGGATCGCGCTCGGTGGGGTCGCGGCCGTGGCGTTCTGGCGAAGGTCGTTTCGCTTCGGGTTCGGGGCCATGCTGATGGGGCTCATCCTGTTCGTGGCGCTGTTCATGTCCTGGGCCGTCGTGCTCGGTCAAATGGGATGAACTCCGAATCCCACCGGATCCGCCTCCGACGCTCCACGCCTTCCTGTGCAGCCACGAACGATGCGGCCCATGCGACGCCTGCCCACGGTGGTAACAGGGTGGTAACACAACCCACCGAAACGCACCGAAGTCGGCAACCGCAGAATCCGCTACAATTCTGCTTGTCAGCAGGCAATTAGCCAGACGCAGCGAGACGCACCGAAGTCCCGGATCGAACCTTCGAACCTGGGGATCGGAGGTTCGAATCCTTCCGGGCGTGCCTGTTCGATGCTTTCAGGCAAGAGCCCGGGTGGCTGCGATCTGGCGACGACGGCCCGGAGCAGCGAGCTAGGCCATCACGCGGTAGCCGCGAGGGGCCAGCACCTGCATCGATGCGGCCGCCGGAGCGCCAATGAGAACGGCGTGCGCATGAACTCATGCAATGGTCGCGTTCGCCGTGAAGATCGCCACCCCTACACCTCCGGTCCCGCAACGGGCAGATGCGACGCAACGCACGACGCTGCGCGCGATCGTCGAGCTACCCAACGGCGCCGATCTGCGCGACCTGTGGGAACAGCCCGCAGGAACGGAGCGTGTCACCGAGGCCGTGCGCCGCATGCGCGCCGCCAACGAGGCCGCGGTCAAGGAGCAGTGGAGCCTCGTTGCACGCAAGCTTCCGAAGGACATACAGGCGCGGGTCGCCGAGCAGCTCTGGATCAACAACTCGATCGTCGTCGACTTCGATGTCACCGGTCCACTCGACGCCGCCAAGGAGCAGCTGCAGGCCGTGCTCGGGTGGCAGCTGCTGATTGCGCCTGTTCCAGAGGCGGGCCCGCTGGGCGAACCGATCCACAGTCGTCCGAGAACGCCGGAGCCCCCAACGAGTGTTCCGTGGAACCTCGACCGGCTCGGCGCACCAGAAGCCCACGCCGCTGGCCACCGCGGACAGGGGATACGCATCGGTTCGATCGACATGGGCGTGAACGTCGACCACCCCGAGATCGCCGCCGCGTATGCCGGACGTGCCCGCGACGGCAGCGTAGACCACAACGGCCACTACTTCGACCCGAGGGGCAACGCCACACCAGGCTCGCCGCCATGCGTCGCCGGGGACCACGGCTCGATGACGATCGCCCACGCCGTCGGCGCAAACGTGGGCGTCGCGCCCGGCGCCACATTCGACGCAGCGGTGGTGTTCAGCGACGAGCAGGGGCTGTCTCCTGTCCAGAACGAGCTGCAGATGCGGCTGGAGCTGTTGCGTTCGATTCAATGGATGTCGGCACCCGTCGGCGCAGACGGCTCACCGAATCCTGCCGCAGCTCCGCATATCGTCATCGACAGCTGGGGCGTCGCCCCTGACACCGCGCAAGCGACCGATCGCTACCTCGATTCGGCGCTGCGCAACGTCGCTGCGGCCGGCATCGTCCACGTCGCGGCAGCCGGCAACTGGGGCGGCCCCGGGCATCTCGCATACCCGGCCGATCTTGAGACTGTGATCGCCGTCGGCGCGGTCGACGAGCTCGACCAACCCGTCTGGGGCTTCTCGCACGGCCCATCGCGCTCGACGGACATCACGAAGCCGGACGTGGCGGCTCCCGAAACGAACCTCACCTCGATCCTCCCAGCGGGCGGGTACAGGACATATGGGCACGGCGGCACGTCTTCTGGTGCCCCGCAGATCGCGGGCGTGCTGGCGGTCGTCAACGGCGCACTGCTTGCGCGCGGCGAAGCTCCACTCGACATTCGCGACGCGCGCGTTGCGCTGCGCGAGCTCTCGCGCGACGTATATCTGCCCGGCCCCGATACCGCGACCGGAATGGGCGTACCTGACTTGCGCCGCCTCGACGCTACGCTTGCGACGCTGACGGCCGAGCGCGCGCGACGAGCGGCACTGAAGTCCCCGATCTAACCTTCGAGCCTGGCGCTCGGAGGTTTGAACCACGCGGGGTTTCCCGTAGACAATTCGCTCAGGTCGCCGACGGGGGTGGTAACACCGTGGTAACACAAGCCAACGAGACCCACCGAAGTCGCGCTCGGCGAAATCCTGTAAAATTGTGCCTGTCAGCAGGTACAAATCCAGACGCAGCGAGACGCACCGAAGTCCCGGATCGAACCTTCGAACCTGGGGGTCGGAGGTTCGAATCCTTCCGGGCGTGC
>JAGQUL010000111.1:0-10085 GCA_020438525.1 Thermoleophilia bacterium
TGCTCAAGGACGTCGCCGAGGGTCGTGACCTGGGCGACACCACCACGCTGCTCGACCCGCAGGTGGTCGAGCAGCTCGCCGAGAAGGTCGCCGCCGTCCGCGGCCGCTGAACTCGCTCAGGCGGTCTCGTCCGGGTCCCAGGTCCCCGAGGCGGTGCAGCCTGCCGGCTCGCACGTCCGCGTGATGCTGTCGCCTGCCGCGTGGATCTCGATCCACGTGATCGGTGACTGCGCCGTGTCCATGGCACGCACCTGGTAGCCGTCGCCGCCGATCGGCTTCACGCACGCGCCGCCCGGCTTGCCGCACAGGTCGAGCGCCGGCTTGAGCGACGGCGCGACCTTGATCAGCGCTTTCGCATCACAGCCCTTGAACGATCCATCCGGGGTGCTCACCTGGCACGACCGCATCGCGCGGTTCACCGAGTCGATGATTGCAACCGCATCCTGCCGCGCTGCGGCGGCCTGCACCGCCTGCGGATCCTCGGGCGCGACCGGCTCGCCCTCCACGCTGCTGGCCGACGAGCCCACGTCCGCGCTGGAATCGGTGGGTGCGGTCGCGATGCCGCCGGCGTCGTTCGCTGTCGTGGCGGTGTCGTCGCCGCGCAGCAGCAGCCAGCCACCGATCGCGAGCAGCACGACCAGCACCACGCCGCCGATCAGCAGCATCCGACGCCGCTCGTCCGCACGGATCTGGGCGAGCAGCTCCGCGTCGCTCGACGAGACGGTGGCCGTGGCCGTCGCGGCCGGATCGCTCGCTGCGCCGGTCTCCTGCTCGGTCGGCATCGCACGGGTCTGCTCGGTCCAGGTCGAGCCGTCGTACCAGCGCAGGTCGGCCTGCTCGAGCGGGTCGGGATACCAGCCCGCGACCGGGCCGCCGGATGTCGTCTGCTCCGAACTCATCGCGCAGGTCGTACCCGCGCATGCTCGATGCGGAAACCGAACCGGCGGCCGCGGGAGCCCCGGTCAGGAGCCGGCAGCACCCGCCACGTACTGCGCGACCGCTGCCGCATCGTCGCCCTGCAGCAGCCCCGGCGGCATCGCACCCCCGCCGTTGAGGATCTGCTGCTCGATCTGGTCCGCGTCCATCTTCGTGGAGTCGAGGTTCGGGCCCACGGCGCCGTTGGTGCCGGCATCGCTCAGCGCGTGGCAGCCGCCGCAGCTCGCGGCAAAGGTGTCGCGCGCCGCGTCCATGTCGACTGCGCTCGCCTCGCCGCTCGCGGCGTCGCTGCCCTTCGATGCGTCGTCGCCGGCCGCGCCGTCGGCGCCGGCGTTGGAGTCGGATCCGGCCTTGGAGTTGCCGGAGTCTTCCGTGGAGTCGCTGCTCGCCGGGGGCGCTGCCGGGGTCGCCGGCTGCGTCGGCAGCTTCAGGCCGCCTTCGTCACCCTTGAACGACTGCACGGCCTTGGCACCGGTGTCCTTCTGGTTGAAGATCTGGATGATCGGCGTGGCGTAGGCGGCCACGATCAGCACGGCGAGCACGGTCAGCCACAGCCGCCAGCTCTCGAGCCACGACGGGACCTCGAGGCCGTTGCGCGGCGGATCCGCGAGCGGGAACTCCGCTCGGGGCTCGGTGGCGGTGGCGCGCGGCGCCCTGGTGGCGAGGTAGACCACGATCCCGAAGGCGAGGATCACGCTCACGAACAGGATCGTGCCGCCGATCGCCTGACCCATCTCGTAGGGCCCCCAGCTGGAGGCGACCTTCTCGCCCGACCCGTAGTCGATCACCTTGGTGCGGCGGGGCTGTCCGAGCAGGCCGGCGATGTGCATCGAGGTGCTCATGATCGCCATGCCGATCGTCCACGACCAGACCTGCGCGAGCATCCAGCGATTCGCGCGCGGCGTGATCCGTCGACCGGTCACGTGCGGCACGAGCCAGAACATCGTGGAGATGAACGTCAACGCTGCCGCGGTCGCAACCGTCAGGTGGAAGTGCCCGGTCACGAAGATCGTGTTGTGGACGGCCTGGTTGAGGTTGAACGACGCGAGGATCAGGCCGCCGGCACCACCGGGGATGAACACGAGCATGCCCATCATCAGCCCGAGGAAGCGAGCGTCCTTCCACGGCAGCCCGCGCAGCCATCCGAACATGCCGCCGTAGCCGCGCTCGCGACCGGCGAGCTCCATCGACGCCCAGAGGCTGAACGCGGTGACGAGGCTCGGAATCACCACGGCGAACGTCAGCCCGACCTGCAGCAGCTTCCAGCCGTTGTCCACGCCGGGCTCCATCAGCTGGTGGTGCAGGCCGACCGGCACGCTGAACACGATCAGCAGCATGAACGACAGCCGCGCGAGGTTGTCGCTGAACACGCGGCCGCCGATCAGCTTCGGCATCACCAGGTACCACGCGGTGTATGCCGGCATCAGCCAGAAGTACACGAGCGGATGGCCGAAGAACCAGAACAGCGTGCGGCTCAGCAGCACGTTGATCGTGTCGGTCCAGCCGAGCGACCAAGGGATCAGCTGCAGCAGCACCTCGGTCGCCACTCCGAGCGTCGCGACCTGCCACACGAGCATCGTCGCCACCGCCATGAACGCGAACAGCGGCGACGTGATCGCGCCGTACGCGCGGCGCCAGCTCGCGTACTGCAGGAAGATCGCGAACCCACCCAGCCACGATCCCACCACGAAGAACGTCAGGCCGAAGTAGAACGCCGGATGTGCCTGCATCGGCGCGTAGAAGGTGTAGAGCACCGTCGCCTCGCCGGCGAGCAGCGGAATCACCACCAGCACGCAGCCGAGCACCATCAGCGCATAGCCCATCCATGCGAGCGCGCGTGGTCCGGCATACAGCTCACCGTCGGTCACCGCGGCGACTCCCGCGTAGAAGAATCCGAGGATGAAGACCGTGGTGAACACGATCGCCATCAGGATCCCGTGTGCGGTGACCAGCTGGTAGTAGCCGAGCCAGTCCGGCAGGTTCATGCGGCCGCTGCGCTCGAGCGACTGCAGCAGCCCTGCGATCCCGCCGAGCAGCAGCGCGCTGATCGCGGTGATCACGTGGGTCATCACGAGCGCGGAATCCCCGCGGGAGACTCCGACCTCGCGGGTGGTAGGCAGGCGCCGCAGCCGCTCGCGGCGGCTCGGTTCCGGCAGCTGCTCGACGGGGCGATCGACGGTTCCGGTCATGCTGCGTCCTTCTTCATTGCTGCGTCGGCCTTCTCGGCCTGGGCGGCGGCGTAGTCCTCGGGGCTCTCGCCCTTCTCCAGCACGCGGATGTGGGTGACCATGAACTGGTGGCCGGAGCCGCAGTACTCATGGCACAGGATCAGGTGCCGGCCGGGCTCGGTGAACGTCTGCTGGACCTCCGAAACGTGCCCGGGAAGCACCTCGAGGTTGACGTTCGACACGCCGGGGATCTGGAATCCGTGCACCACGTCGAGGCTCGCGACCTTGAAGTGCACCGGCTTGCCGTACGGCACCACCAGGTCGCCCTGGGGCAGGAACCCGAACGTGTATGCCACGACCACGGCGTCGTAGCTGCCGTCGTCGTTGCGGAACACGCCCGGCTTGTCGAACGGCGGGGTCTGCGACAGCTTCGCGGGGTCGATCGTCGTCGCACCGTGCGAGTGCTTGGAGGTATTGACCATCGCGTCGCCCACCACGATCGCCACGAAGACGACCAGCATCACCGTGCCGATCGTGAGCCACAGTCGCTCGAGCGTGTCGAGGTTCTCGAAGCGTGCGGGCAGGGTCGCGGTCGCGGGATCCGTCGCCGCGTCGGTTGCGGGGGTCTCGGTGCTGTCGGCCATCTCAGCGACGCTCCAGTGCGATCGCGAGCACGCCGAACCACGCGGCGGCGAAGAACGCCGCCATGACGAGCACGAAGAAGAAACTGCCGCGCAGTGACGCGGACGGGTGGACCTCGGGTGAGCCGTCGTTCGACGGTGCGCCCTCGGTCGTCTGATCATCGGAGGATTCCACGCATGCTCCTGGGTAGTTGCGAGCGGTATGGCTGACGGTACGGCACGTACCCCCGGGATTCCTGCGTAGTTTCCCGAAGGATTGGTCGGATTGTTGCCCGGAATGCGCCAACCCTATTCATGAACTTGCAGGACCTGTCGTGTGCTACCTGCGCTCAAGGGGCTGCTACATTGGGCCGACGCAATCGGTGAGAGTCCGTCGCCCGCGCGTGACCCGCGCGCGTGGCCGGGCGATCCCGCGACCTGCACCAGCGATGCCGATCACCTCATCACACCACGACGACCCCGCGCCCGACGGCCTGTTGGCGCACGCGGTCGTGGACCCGGCATCGCTCGCCTCGGAGCACGAGGCGCTCGTTCGACGCCGCCGGATCCAGCGCCTCGGCGCACTCTTCATGGCATTCGCCGCGTTCGTCGTGGTGCTCGCGATCGCCGCCCAGGCGAGTCGATCGGATTCGACGACGGGCGCCGCCGCGCCGAAGGTCACGGTCGCCTCGGAGGCGACGGGCGTGCTGCTGCTGCGCCCCGACCACGACCCGGTCCGGCTCGCAACAGCGCGACCCGTGGTCGGCGCGTCGGCGCACGAGCAGGGATCGCATGCGAGCTATGCGCTCGACCAGGTCGCGACGGTCGAGCGGATCACCACCGATGCGCGCGTCGCGATCGGCAAGCGCACCGCCGCCGCATGGGCCTCGGCCGAGCGGATCGACCTGCTCGACGGTCGCGTGCAGCTCACCGGCGCCCGCCTCGATGCGACCGCGGCGTCCGCCGACGGACGCGCATCCGGCGCGCTCGAGCTCTCGGATGCGACGACGCTCCTCGTCGACGGCACCGAGCACGCGATCGGCGTGAACGAGCGGATCGTGATCGAAGGGGTCGGCACCGTGATCGTGAACGAGCAGGCGGTGGTCGCGAACGCGCCCACCGGCGATGCACAGACCGGGCCGCGCTACCGAACCGTCGGTGCGCTCGTGCACCTGCGCGTCACCCAGGATGCGCTCGGCATGCCGGCAGGCAGCGACCTCGTGATCGGGCGCGTCGACGCCGGCGTTCGTGAAGGCAAGGTTCGCAAGGTCGAGCACCCCGCGCCGGGCGTGGTCACATCGCCGTCCACGCCGAGCGGTCTCGGTCAGGTCCCGGGCCTGCAGCGCGGCGAGCCCGCGCCCGGCGAGTCGAGCCTGCCTCGCCGCCCCGTGAGCGTGCGCGGCAACGGCGCCGGGTTCGCGTCCGCCGGGCTCAGCGGGTACCTCTTCCCCGTGCTCGGCAAGTCGTCGTTCAGCAACGACTGGCACGCACCGCGCGCCAGCACCGGCGTGCCGCATCAGGGCAACGACATCTTCGCCGAGGAGGGCACTCCGATCGTGGCCGTCGCCGACGGCGTGCTCGACCGCGTCGGCTGGAACGCGATCGGCGGCTACCGCTTCTGGCTCTTCGACCAGTACGGCAACAGCTTCTACCACGCCCACCTGAGCGCCTACTCGCCGCTCGCGGTCGACGGCGCGCGCGTCAGGCGCGGCGACGTGATCGGGTTCGTGGGCCACACCGGCGACGCGCAGTACACGCCGCCGCACCTGCACTTCGAGGTGCACCCCGGAAACGGCGAGGCGACCAACCCGTTCCCGTTCCTGAACGCCTGGAAGCACGGCGTGGCGGTCGCGATCGGGCTCGTCACGCAGGGCGACGAGCGGGTCGCACCGCTCGCGCTGCTCAACGTGAGCGACATCGCCGCCAACAGCGGTCTGCAGCAGAGCGTGCTCGACCACGTGCACGACACCTCGGCTCGCCCGATCGAGCAGGAGACCGAGCCTCGGCCGACGGACAAGAGCCTCGCGGGCGCGATCGACGGGTCGGGCACCACGCCCGCGGCCTAGCGTCCCGGCGTCGTCGCTCAGACGCGTCGCGCGAGCAGCATGCCATCGCCGACCGGCAGCAGCACCACGTCGTCGAAGCGCGGATCGGTGGCGATGCAGCGATTGAGCAGGCGCTGCTGCTCGATCACGCGATCGCCGTTCCACGCGGCCTCGCTGTCGGCCACGCGCCCGCCGCGCAGCGCCCACGGCACCACCAGCAGCGCGTCGTGCTCCATCTGCGGCGCGACCTGGTCGATCACGTCGAGCCGCGCGACCTGCGGATCGGGCAGCACCACCATGTCCCAGCGGGTGTTCACCACGTGTTCGCGCAGCACGCGCAGGGGATCGCCCAGCCGCAGCTCCGTCGCGCACGGGAACTCGTCGTGCTCGAGGAACGCGTGCGCCTGCTCCTGCCGGGTGGGGTTCGCCTCGATGCTCGTGATCGTGCAGTCGTCGGGCACGCTTCGAGCGAGGTGCAGCGTCACGTACCCGATCCCGGTGCCGACCTCGAGCACGTGCTGCGGGCGATGCGATCGAGCGAGCAGGCTCAGCAGCGAGATGCCGTCCGGGTCGAGGATCTCGATGCCCTCGCTCGCGGCGACGTTGCGCATCGCGAGCACCACAGCGTCCGGCGTGCGGCGAAGCACGTCCACGTAGCGCGCCACGTCCGGCGCGACGATGCCGAAGCCGTCGGCCCACGCGCCGCCCTCCTCGTGGGCGCCGTCGAGCGGCCGCTCGTCACCGAGCGCCGCCTGCAGTCGAACCTGCGAGCCTGCCATCAGCCGCCTGGGTCCCCCGGTCAGTAGTTGGGCGTGGAGTAGTCGAACTCTTCCTCCGACCCGAACAGGTGGTCCTTGAGCCACCTGCGCGTGTCGGAACCCGTCGCCGGGTTGAACAGCACCACGATCACGCCGGCGAGCAGGAAGAACAGCCCCCAGCCGCCGCGGCGCCTGGGCTCCTTGCCGCTCATCCGCACGATCGCCTCGGACAGGCTGCGGACCGTGGTGTCGAGGTCGTCGCGCACCGACTCCTTGTCGCTCAGCTTGCTGGCTGCGCCGATCGGGCCCTCGCCGCCGAGCTCGCCGTACACCTTGCGTGCGGCGTTCCAGGCCCGCAGCACGTTGCCGCGGATCTCCTCGTCCTGCAGTGCGCGGTCGACGTACGGCCGCATCGTGTCGTAGGCGGTGGCGCCTCGGCTGTCACGGAACATGGTGTGGAACCTCGTGTCGTGGTGTGTGCGTGGCGCCAGCGGCGCGTGCCCTGCGTGCGCGCGACCGTCGCCTGCTGCAATCGTCGGGATAGTGCATACCCGACCGACCGCAAAACGTATCCCGCAGCCCCGCGCGCCGCAGCCGCTGCGCCGACCGTGTACCATTCCCTATGTCCCCGATAGAGAAATAGAAAAGGATTGGGCATGACCGACACGTTCAAGGGCGTCACCCTCTGGTTCACCGGCCTCTCGCAGAGCGGCAAGACCACCACGGCACAGCTCGTTGCCGAGAAGCTGCGCGCGCGCGGCGTCACCCGCCTCGAGAACCTCGACGGCGACGTGATGCGCATGGGCCTGTGCAAGGGCCTGGGCTTCAGCAAGGAAGATCGCGACGAGAACATTCGCCGCTTCTACCTGGTCGCCCAGCTGCTGACGCGCAACGACACGGTCACGATCGTGTCCGCGATCAGCCCGTACGCCGAGGCTCGCGACACGGCTCGCGCCCTGATCGGCGACTTCTGCGAGATCTATGTCAAGGCACCGCTCGAGGTCTGCGCCGAGCGCGACACCAAGGGCCTCTACGCCAAGGCGATGAGCGGCGAGCTGCAGGGCTTCACGGGCGTCAACGACCCGTACGAGGCACCGGAGAACCCGGAGCTCGTGCTCGACACCGAGCACAACAGCCCGGAGCAGAACGCCGAGCTCGTGCTCGAGTGGATGGAGCAGAAGGGCTACCTCGCTCCGGTCAACGACAAGGAGCTCGCCACCGTCTGACGACGCGGCGACACCCCTGGCTTACGCGACGGGCGGCCCGAGGGTCGCCCGTCGTCGTGTGAGCGACGTCACTCGGCTCGAGCCGGCGCTACCGGCAGGCGATAGCGGAACGTGCTGCCCGAACCGGGGGTGCTGTCGACCTCGATCGTGCCGCCCTGGGCCTCGACGATCGTCCGGCAGATGTGCAGCCCGAGGCCGCTGCCGGTCGGCGTGCCCCGGTCTGGTGGATCGAGCTGCGCGAAGCGTTCGAACACGCGCTCGGCTTGCTCCGCAGGGATTCCGATGCCCTCGTCGCGGACCTCCACGACCACGAAGCCCCCGTCGGCGTCGGCGTGGGCGCGGACGTGGATCGGGGAGTCCTCGGGCGAGAACTTCATGGCGTTCGCGAGGAGGTTGTCCAGGACCTGCTCGTGCCGGATCGGATCGACCAGCATCGGTGGCGTGTCGGCTTCGATCCGTACGTCGACCCGCTCGCCCACGGGTCCGAGCGAGTCCACCACGCGGTGGATCGCCGCGCCGGCGTCGGTCGGCTGCACCGAGTAGGCGTAGTCGGCGGCCTCCAGGCGGGTGACGTCCAGCACGTCCTGCACCAGGCTCGTCAGTCGCGCGGTCGCGGCGGCGATCTGCTCGACGTAGGTCCGCCGCTGCGAGTCGTCGAAGGTCTCCCACCCGGCGGTGAGCGTGGTCGCGAAGCCGTCGACGATCGTGACCGGCGTGCGCAGGTCGTGGACCACCTTCGCGGTGAAGTCGCGCTTGATGCGGTCGAGGTCGCGCAGCTGTTCGGCGGCGGCGCGTTCGTGCTCGTACGCGCGCTGCAGCGCGGCCTCCAGCGCTCGCCGCTCGGTGATGTCGCGCGTGACGATCGTCACCGCGACGACCTCGCCGTCGCGCACGACGGGCGCCATGCTGCTGAAGTACCACGATTCGCTGCCGTCGGGTCCGACCCCCGGCATCTCGTAGCTCACCGAATCGCCGCTGTCGAACACGTGGGCGATTCGTTGCCTGTACAGCGAGCGTGCGGGCTCGGGCACGAAGTCGTAGGACGACGAGCCGATCACGGCCTCGATGCGCAGCCCTGGAACGACACGGTTCGTGTAGCGGATCGTGCCGTCGCGCTCGAGCAGCATGATGATGTCGGGCGAGTGCTCGAGCACCGCCAGCAGGTCGTCGCCCAACTCGTGGGCGTGTCGGTGGGCGTCGCGCGGGGTGGTGTCGGGAACGTCGTGCATCTGCAGGCGCAGCCTCCCCATCGCCGGGCCGGCGAAAACGGGTGCGGCCTGATCCGGCCGAACTTGCTCGCGGGCGCGCGACGACGGTGCAGCTCGCACGCTACCGTATGCCCGATGGATCTCGACCTGCTCACCGGCGTGCTCGACGAGCACGGACTGCCCGCGTTTCGGCGGCGTCAGGTGCTGCGCGCCGTGCAGCACGAGATGGTCGGCAGCTGGGACGAGGTCACCACGCTGCCCAAGGAACTGCGCGCCACGCTCGCCGAACGCGTGCCGTTCAGCACCCTCACGATCGACCTCGAGGAGCGCAGCAGTGACGGATCGGTGAAGCTGCGGATGCTCACCCGGGACGGGTTCCCGATCGAGGCCGTGCTGATGCGTTTCGAGCGTGGCGGCGGCGGCAGCGCACAGCGCGACAAGCTCCCGCCCCGCTTCACCGCCTGCCTCAGCTCGCAGAGCGGCTGCGCGCTCAGCTGCACCTTCTGCGCGACCGGCAAGATGAAGCTCGGTCGCTCGCTCACCCGCCACGAGATCGTGGACCAGTTCCTCGAGCTCGCGCGTCGCCGCAAGGCCGCCGGCGGGCGCATCGACAACATCGTGATGATGGGCATGGGCGAGCCCTTCCACAACTACGACGAGGTGCTGCCCGCGCTGCGCACGCTCAACGATCCGAACGGGCCCGGCCTTGCCGCGCGCCGGATCGCGATCAGCACCGTCGGGTGGGTGCCCGGGATCGAGCGGCTCGCGACCGAGGACGTGCAGTTCAAGCTCGCGCTCAGCCTGCATGCGCCCAACGATGCCGACCGCGAGCGGCTGATGCCCGTCAACCGCAAGTTCCCGATCGAGCGGCTGATGCAGGCCTGCCGCACCTATCGGGAGACGACGAAGCGCCGGATCTTCATCGAGTACCTGATGCTCGACGCCGTCAACGACACGCCCGAGCACGCGCGCGAGCTCGCGCAGCTGCTCGCCAGCCAGGACGGACCGGGCGGCTTCCACGTCAACCTGATCGCCTACAACCCCACCGGCACTGACTACGTCGGCTCGAGCGACGAGGTCGTGCGTCGGTTCATGGGCATCCTTCGCGATCGCGGCGTCGACAC
>JAGQUL010000111.1:10120-10579 GCA_020438525.1 Thermoleophilia bacterium
TGCGGGCAGCTCGCCGCCCCCGTCGAGGCGGCACGCCGCCGCCAGCGCGAGGAGAAGCTCGCCCGCATGAAGTCGCTCGACGAGCGCACCGGCGCTCCCGCCTGATCCGGAGCGTCAGCGCCCGACCGTGAACAGCTTCGTGCGCGTGCGCGTGATGTTGTTTGCGGTGATCTGTGCCACCACCGTGTAGCGCTCGCCGCGCTTGAGCTTGAAGCCGACCGGCTTGAACGCGAGCGTCTCGAGCTTGGGGCTGCCGATCGTCGCGGAGTTGTAGAACCTGCCGGTGATCGGCTTGCCGATGCGCGTGCGCCCGCGCTTGACGACGAGCCTGTAGTTGACGTACTTGTTGTTCACCGTGTGCCCGATCTTGATCGTCAGCCGCTGGATCCGCGCCTTGCCCGACGCGGAGAGCGTGCGCAGGATCGTCTTGGGGGCTACGGTGAAGGACTGCACGGGCGA
>JAGQUL010000112.1 GCA_020438525.1 Thermoleophilia bacterium
TACGGCGTGCTCGGCGGCATGGCCGGGTCGGCGGTCGCGGTGGGTCCCGTGCTGGGCGGCTGGGTCACGTCGAACTACAGCTGGCGATGGGTGTTCGTCGGCGAGGTGATCGCGCTCGCGCTGGTGATGCTGCGGCGACGCGCGCTGCCGAAGCTCGCGGTGCAGCCGGGCCTGCGCATGGACGTTCCCGGCGGAGCGCTGTCGGCGCTCGGCATGCTGCTGGTCGTGATCGGCATCCTGCAGGGCGGCACCTGGGGCTGGGTGCAGCCGCTCGATCCGCCGACGATCGCCGGCCACGATGTCACGCCGCTCGGGTTCTCGCCGGTGCCGTTCGTCGTGCTCGCGGGAGCAGCGGTGCTGTGGCTCATGACGATCGTGCTCGAGCGTCGTCGGGAGCACGGCCGGCCGGTGCTCTTCGACACGCGCATGCTCACGAACCGCGACCTGCGATCGGGGCTGCTCACGCTCGTGATGCAGCAGCTGATCCTGATGGGCACGTTCTTCGTGCTGCCGGTCTACCTGCAGGTCGTGCTCGGCAAGGACGCGTTCGACACCGGCGTGAAGCTCCTGCCGCTGTCGCTGTCACTCCTGCTGCTCTCGCTGCTCGGACCGCGGATGGCGGGTCGCCGCTCGATCCGCACGGTCGTGCAGATCGGCATCGGGCTGCTCTCGATCGGAGCGCTCGTGCTCGCCAGCGCCGTCGCTCCCGACCTGCACGGCATGCGCTTCGGCGTGGGTCTCGTGTTCTCCGGAGCGGGTGCGGGCCTGCTGCTGTCGCAGCTCGGCAACGTGATCATGTCGAGCGCCCGCGCCGACCAGACGAGCGAGGCAGGCGGGCTGCAGGGCACTGCGCAGAACCTGGGCGCGTCGCTCGGAACCGCGCTCGTGGGCAGCATCATGATCGCGAGCCTCACCACGGGGTTCACCGCGAGCATCGCCGACAGCCCGTCGATTCCGAGCACGACGCGAGCACAGGTCGAGGCAGCCGCGCAGACCGGCATTCCGATGGTCACGATCAAGGATGCCCGCGCGGCGATCGAGCGGGCCGGGACCGATGCCGACACCACCGACGAGCTGGTGGCGCACTACGGTGACGCACAGCTCGCTGCGCTCAAGCAGTCGCTGCTGCTCGTCGCGATCGTTGCGCTGCTCGCCTTCGTTCCCGCCCGGCGCATTCCCCGCCAGCTCGCCGCCGCCGAGCCCGCAGCGTCGACCTGACCACGCTCAGCGCTCGAGCTGGATGGTCACGGGGCCGTCGTTGACGAGCGCGACCTGCATGCTCGCGCCGAACACCCCGGTCTCGACCTGCACGCCCTGCGCCCGCACGAGCTCGTTGAAGCGATCCCACATCGGCTCCGCCTCGTCGGGGTGCGCGGCCTTGGTGAAGCTGGGTCGCGTTCCCTTGCGAACGTCGCCGAGCAGGGTGAACTGGCTCACGCTCAGGATCGAGCCGCCGACGTCCACGACCGATCGGTCGAAGCGACCGTCGTCGTCGGGAAACACGCGCAGCGCGGCGACCTTGCGCGCCATCCACTCGAGCGCCGACTCGTCGTCGCCGGCCGCGATCCCCACGAGCGCGACCAGGCCGACGCCGATCTCCCCCACCACCTGGCCCGAGACCTCGACCCGGGCCTCGCTCACACGCTGCACGACTACCTGCATGCAGGGAGCCTTGCAGGTATGCTCCCGTGCATGTCCACCAAGGAAGACACAATCGAGGTCGAGGGCGTCGTCGTCGAGGCCCTCCCCAACACCATGTTCAAGGTGAAGCTGGACAACGACCACGAGGTCCTTGGACACATCTCGGGCAAGATGCGGCGCTACTACATCCGCATCCTCCCGGGCGACCGCGTCAAGGTCGAGCTCTCGCCGTACGATCTCTCGCGCGGCCGCATCACGTACCGCTACAAGTGAGCGGAACGAGCGATGACCGAGCTTGCTCGAGTCATCCGAGTGAGCGAGCTTGCTGCGCGCCGCAGGCGCGCAATGCGTAGTCGTCCGCAGTTAGCGGCGGCAACTCCCCGGTGACCTGCGCTCGCGGCTCGCGTTGACTTGCGCCATGGATGCACCCGCACACGATCGTGACCGCTGCGTCGCCGCGATCTTCCAGGCCTCCGACGTCACCGACTTCGTGGACCCGCACGCAGCGTTTCCTCGCAGTGGCCTCATAGCCGAGCGCCTCGAGCGCACCCGTCGCGCCGATGCACACGTGCCGTGCGACAGCTGCGGCATCGCCGGCTGCTCCACGCGCGCGCTGCTTGGCCAGCGACCCTAGGTCGTCGTCAGTCGCCGAACACCATCGGCCCGGCCGGCGGGAACCCGTCGGTTCCGGTCCCGCCGAACTGCTCGTCGAACGCGGTCCGGTTGAGGAATGCGTTGAGCGTGTCGCGGTAGATCCGCCGATCGGGATCGAGCAACGACGACAGCCGGTAGTGGCGCTGCGCCTTCTCGACGTGTCCGAGCCGGTCGTGCGCCCGCCCCAGGCAGTAGTGCGCGTAGGCGTCGACCGGATCACGGTCCACGATCACCTGGAACTCGACCGCGGCTCGCTCGTGGAACCCGAGCGTGAGGTACGTCTTGCCGAGCGCCTCGTGCACCGAGTTCGACTCCGGCTCCAGCGCCTTCGCACGCTCGAGCGGCGCGATCGCCTCGTCCGCATGTCCGTCCGCGAGCGCGTCGAGCCCTTGGCGATACAGGCGGTAGGCGTCGGTCATGCGCGCTCCGGTCGTGGCCTCCCGTGCGCCCACGAGGCAGGCGAACGGCCTTCTCCTCACTGTAGCACCGGTTTTCGGCTACGTTGCGGCGCCGGCGCGCGCGAGCAGCTGCGCAACCGTCGCGACGAGCGCCTCGACCGTCCGGGCATCGTCGTCGTCGAACCGCCCGGGCGTGGGGCTGTCGAGGTCGAGCACCCCAACCAGCGCTCCGCTCACGACCACCGGCACCACCAGCTCCGACCGTGATCGTGCGTCACATGCGATGTGCCCGTCGAACGCGTGCACGTCCGGCACCACGATCGTCTCGAGCCGCGCCGCAGCGGTGCCGCACACGCCGCGACCGATCGCGATCTCGATGCACGCGGGCCGCCCCTGGTACGGGCCGACCACGAGCCGGTCGTTGCGAAGCAGGTAGAAGCCCGCCCAGTTCAGGTCGTCCAGCTCGTCGTACACGAGCGCCGCGGTGGTCGCGAGGATCGCCACCTCGTCGTCGACCCCCTCCAGCAGGGCCTCGAGCAGCGACGACAGTTCGGGCGACGACGTTCCGGTTCCGGCGGCTTCCATGGCGTGATCGTATCGTCCGAGCCGCCGTCGGCACCGCGGTTCTCGCTGCATGGGAGCGGTTTCGTGGTTCGCATCCGCCGGTGTGGGTATGGTGCGCGCAAGGCGACGATCCGGATGCCACGGGGCGATCGCTGCAGCACCGGTCGTGCGGATCGAGGGGATTCGACGCCGGGCCACGGAGGGCGGAGCTGACACGATGCTGGTACTCACCAGGAAGATCGGTGAATCGTTCGTCATCGGCGACGACATCAAGATCACGATCATCGACATCATTGGCGGCAACAAGGTTCGCGTCGGCATCGAGGCGCCGCACGAGGTGCCCGTGTACCGCGAAGAGATCTACGAGCAGATCAAGGCCGAGAACGCCGCTGCCGCCGAGTCTGCTCCGACCGACCTGCCCTGACTGGTCGCGCAGCTCGAAGCGGCATGCTGCAGGCTACGCGACTGCTCGAGCACCAGTGAGCGCATCGAGGATCGCGTTCGCCGCGGCCTCCGCATCGGATGCCAACCGGGGCAGTTCGCTCCAGAACCACGACGACTCGCGCCCCGGTACTACACCGGTATCCCTGATGGCCTCGACGTACCCGCGCATCTGGTTCCACTGGTCGAACATCCGGTCGAGCACCCCGAGGGGCTCGGTGGTTGCGCTCGGCAGCAAGCCCGTACCGGCAAGGCGTCCTGCAGCGGCGCGCAGCGTTCGCTCCCCGTCGAGCGCTACCGTCACGCCGTTCGCGATCACGCCGAACGAACGTCGAAGCTCGGGCGTGGCGATCGGCCCGGGCGGAAGCACCATGAGCGTGCGCTGGATGTCCTTGGACGACGCCGCGACGCGCTTGACGCCGAAGCGGAACCGGTTCAGCCACTGGTCGGGTGTGATTGCGACGTGCATGCCGCGACACTAGCAAGTCGGACGTGGACCCGATTGGACCGTTCCGATCCGATCACGCCGGCTCGACGCGGCGCTCGCTGACCTGCCCGAGATCGTCAACGCGAACGAGCACCTTGATGCGTTCGGCGCCGGCCACGAGCTTGCGGTGCCAGCCGAGCAGCGCCACGCCGCCACCGACCAGGAACAGCGCGTCGTGCAGCCAGACGTACATGCCGATGCCGATCGCTGCCATGACCACGTTCGGCAGCCACTGCTGGCGGTTGGGCATGCTCACCACCGCGCGGAATCCGTGCTGCTCCTCCACGCGCCCACCGCGGTTCACGAGCTTGGCCAGGTGCATCACCAGCCGCGACAGCCGCGCCTGCTCGTCGAGCAGCTCGTGGTCGTCGGTGCCATGGTGGTCGTCGTGGTTGTTGGAGAGTGCCTGCTGCTCATTCATCGTCGCGTCCCGTGGTGCATGGTAGTGGTGGTGTCCAGCCGGTCGCTCATGCCGCCGGCTCGTCGTGCCACGCCAGTCGAGCCGGCCACCGCGAGTCGCACAGGCGTGCGCCATGGATCGCCGGCATTGCGAGGGTGAGCGGGAGCACCATCGGTGCGCCCTGGCTTCGCCACACGGTCGTGGCTGCGGCGAGTGCCGCGTCTTGTCGTCTCACGTCTGGCATGGACCCGTCCGTCCGTCCCGAATGCGCTGTCGCGCGCCGTCCCACCGGTGCAGCCCGGCGTGTCCGCACGAGCTCCACGCCCGTATATCGCCCGTCGTGGGCGCTGCGTTGCACGCACTGGGTGCGACCGCGAGGCCATGTACCGTCCGTAATCGATGCATGCTTCGGTGACCGTCGGTTCGCTCGTCGTCAGCCCTCCGCTCGTGAACGGGAGCGGCGTGATCGACGCGACGAGCTCGGATGAGGGATGGAATCTGCCCGTATCCGTCCTGTCCAAACTCGGCTGGTTCACCACCAAGACGATCACCGCACAGCCGCGCGCGGGCAACCCGCAGCCGTGGGCGGAGGTGCTCGGGCCGGGAACGCTGGCGAACGCCGCGGGCCTGCCCAACCCCGGGATCGACGAGGCGATGCGCGCGTGGTCGCACCTGCCCGAGCTGCTCGACGTGCCGGTGGTGGCGAGCATCGGGGGCGACGTCGACCAGCTCGACGTGCTCGCCGAGCGCGTGACCGCCGCCGGCTGGGCGTCGGGGATCGAGCTGAACCTGTCGTGCCCGAACGTCGACGGCGGGCTGGTCGCAGCCGACCCTGCCGCGGTCGAGCGGGTCGTTGCTCGCGTGCGTGCGCGCGTCGGGACGAACGTGGTGCTCACGGCAAAGCTCACCCCCGCCAGCGGCGCACCGGCGGCCGTGGCTCGCGCGGCGGAGGCCGCCGGCGCCGACGCGCTGACGTGCGGCAACACGATGCCGGTACGTGCGGTGGGCGACGACGGAGCGGCGGTGCTCGGCGGTGGCATGAACGGCGGCATGAGCGGTGCGTGGCTGCACCCGATCGCGCTGCGGCTGGTCGCCGAGGTTGCCGACGCCGTGGCGATTCCTGTCATCGGCCTGGGCGGCGTCGACGGGGTCGCTGCCGCACGACGCATGCGCGACGCAGGCGCTCGCATCGTCGGCGTGGGCACCGGCGCGGTCTTCGATCCGGGCCTGGTGGAGCTGCTCGCGACGCACCTGCTGACCGAGGCGACCTCGACCACGACCTGAGTGTTTCCCGTGGAAATGGCCGTGAAGGCGCGGGGTTCGGGCCGCATCCGGTGGGATCGGCAAACTCGTACCGTGAGTTGTTTGCCGAGGCACCCGCGCATGGCTATGATCCCCCGCCATGCCCCCGAAGACCTCCAGCCAGACTCCGGTTCGCTCTCCCTCCCAGCGCATGGACGCGCTCAAGAAGGCGAATGCGATCCGTTCGCAGCGGGCGCAGCTCAAGAAGGAGCTGAAGAGCGGGGAGCTGGACATCGTCGAGGTCCTCAAGGCGCCGCCGGAATTCCTCAAGACCGCCAAGGTCATCGACCTGCTGCTCGTCGTGCCGAAGTTCGGCCGCGTCAAGGCAACCCGCGTGCTCACGCGCTGCCGGATCAGCCAGGCCAAGACCGTCGGCGGCCTGTCGGAGCGTCAGCGCGCGGAGCTGTGCGACACGCTCGAGAAGCGCATCAACGGCAGCTGAGGGTTCGATGAGCGCGGCCACTTCCGAACAAGGTTCGCGCACCCGCCGCGTGTTCGTGGTCTCGGGTCCGTCGGGTGCCGGCAAGGGCACGCTGATCCGGGGCGTGATGAAGTACTTCCCGTCGCTCGACGTGGCGATCTCCGCCACGACGCGGGCACCGCGTCCCGGCGAGGTCAACGGCCGCGAGTACTGGTTCCTGTCGGGCGAGGAGTTCGACCGTCACCTGCAGCAGGACGACTTCCTCGAGCACGTCGACTTCGCCGGCAACCGATACGGCACGCTGCTCTCGGAGATCGACCGCCTGCACGAGACCGGCAAGCACGTGATCCTCGAGCTCGAGCTCAACGGCGCGCTGGCCGTGGAGGCCGGACCGATGGCGTCGACCCTGATCTGGATCGAGTCGCCGGACTTCGAGGAGCTCGAGCGGCGGCTGCGCTCGAGGGCCAGCGACACGTCCGAGGAGATCGAGCGTCGGATGGCCGTGGCGCGCGATCAGGTGGATGCCAAGCAGCATTTCCAGTATGTTGTCGTGAACGACGACCAGACGAGGGCGATCGCCGAGCTTCAGGCGATCATCGAGCGCGAGCTCGCCTCCCCGCTGGTTGGGTGATTCCACAGGCAGGGTAGGTAGCGCGCATGTCCATTCAGCTTCAGGTCGATTCGTACCTCGAGAAGGTCGACGGATCCAAGTACGCACTCGTGCAGGTCGCCGCCAAGCGCGCCCGCCAGATCAACGACTACTACCACCACCTCGGCGAGGGCATGAACTACGAGGACTTCCCGCCGCCGCTCATCGAGTCGCACTCGAAGAACTACCTGACGCTCGCGCTCGAGGAGATCTACTCGAACAAGATCCGCCTCGAGTTCCCCAGCTGAGTATCGAACCGGCGCACAGCCGGACTGCATTTCCCCGACGGGCCCGTCGACTTCGCGTCGAATCGGGCCCGTTGTCGTTTCGGAATCGCGTCATCAGGAACGACGAAACCTGCCGATATCTCGTCCGATCTGAACGGCAGGATGCTTGCGGCCAATTCGGCGCGTCCTAGGCGAAACTGCAATGTGCCCAGCGTGCACCGCCTTCGCGTAAAGGGACGCCCGACACCGGCCGATACGAGCCCTACGGGCGAGAGGGACACGGGGAATCCACCGAGTGACACGGTTTGCACAGCGATCGGAGCCGCTGCCGCGAAATGCGGCCCCTTCGCGTGTGCGCGGATCCCGGCCCGAGCTTGAGCTCGTCCCCTCCCTCGACGACGCCGTTCCCTCCCGCTTCGCTGCGATCTTCCCCGTGGTCGCCGTGATCCTCGTCGCCGCTGCATCGCTGACCGTGTGGCACGCCCTGACCCGAGGCGACCGCGTCGGCCAGTGGACGTCCGCCACGTCGCTCGCCGATCAGGCTCGCCCCCTTCCGACTTTCGTCGACGATGCGCTCGGCTCGCCAGTCGCCGGGTACGCATCGATGAAGACCACGTACTTCCCCGGCCGGCTCGGCGATCCGCTGACCAGCGGCTTCGGCGATCGGGATCAGCGACAGGTCGGATTCGCGCTGCAGGATCCGCCGGCCACCGTCGCCCGCAGTGACTACCAGTACGGCGTTCGGTTCACGACACGGGACGTCGACATCGTGCACGACAACCGAACGGCGCTGCTGCGTGAGCAGCTCGTCGTGCGTCGGCACCAGGGCACCAAGACGTGGCGATGGACCCTGACCGGCCCGGGTCGAGCGAGACTCGCCGCCGACGGCAGCATCCAGATGACGAACGGCGCCTCGATCGAGGCGCCGAAGCTGTATGACGAGACCGGGAAGGTCCTCGACATCCCGGGGCTCGCGTGGAACCTGCGTGGTCGGGAGTTCAGCCTCACCATCGACGACTCCAACATCGCCCTGCCGTACGTGATCGATCCCGACGGCACGAACCCCGAGATCTCGATCGACAACATCTCCACGTCCAGCCCGTGCGTGTACGTCATCAGCAACTGGGAGGCCTGGGTCCGATCGCTCGACTGCGCCGGGTCGTTCGACGTCACGGTGCAGGCGTACGACGTCTGGCAGGACAACACCGAGTCGAACACCTCGGGTCTCGGCACCGGCACAACCGCCGGAACGTACGGCGTCAACTGGAACAACCCGAACAACACGCTCAACACGACAGGCTCGTCGAACTGGACGCGCACGAGTCCGCAGTACGAGGCAGGTGCCGAGAAGGGCCTGAACGTCACCTGCTGGGGCAACAACTCCTTCACCGGACCGGCGGACGGCAGCGGCGTCGACAACAAGCTCGACTACTCGGCCGAGAACAACGTCTCCGGCTTCAACCACTCCTCCACCGACGACCCCGACATCAACACGGGCGATGCCGGCAACGCGAACGTCGACGACCCGTTCGAACCCGCCAGCCTGCTCGCGGCGGTGCCGCCGAACCTGTATCCGTACTCGAACGCGATGTCCTGCCGCTGGACCGGCTACGTCACCGGCCGCAACAACTCCGGCAACTACCAGTTCATGACCTACTCCGACGACGGCATCCGCCTCGACGTCGGCGCCAACACGAGCGACCCGTTCCCGATCTACTCCAACTGCACCGGCGGCACGCCCGCGGTCTGCAACTGGACGCCGCATGGCCCGACGTGGAACGGGCCGTCCGGCAACGTCAACTTCGCCAGTCCGTATGAAGCACACCCGATCACCGTGATCTGGAACGAGGGCGGTGGTCGTGCGGCGACGGGCGTGATCTGGAATCCACCGGGCGGACCGGCCCTTGCGAACAATCCGCAGGCCGGCTACGAGGTCATTCCCGAGAGCGCGCTCGTGACCGACGTGTACTACACGAACACGTACAACTTCGGCATCGACGCGTTCGACCCGCTCAACGGCAACTTCGACACGCAGATCGTCGCGCGCGACCAGAACGGTCGCACGCGTCAGACCCCGTTCCGTGTGAAGATGGACAACCGCGCCCCCGACCCCGCGGTGACCTTTACGGCCGCGACCGCTCCTGACTGGACGAACGCGACCCAGTCGGGTTGGACGAACGACAACACCATCGTGCTCTCCAAGCGTGACGCGGGCGAGACCGGTTCGGGCATCGCGTCGATCCTCACCGAGGTTCGGTTCGCACCACTCAACCCCGCCACCAACGAGTGCGGTGCCCCGCAGCCGATCCAGACCGTGACCACCGGCTGGACCTACAGCACCGGCAGCACGCAGAACTACAACTTCGACGGCGACACCGGCACCGCCGGCACGCAGCCTGCTCCCGACGGCTGCTACTACTTCCAGTACACGGTCAAGGACCGGGTGAACGGCACGACCGTCAACAAGATGACCGCGACCGCGGACATCAACGACCCCACGACCTGGATCAAGGTCGACACGCAGCCGCCCGCGTACTCGGCCGGCACGCTCACCTTCACGCCCGAGCCCGGCTCGGCCGACTACCTCTACTCACCGGCCGCCGGCCAGCTGTTCTACAACTCCACCACTGCCGGTGCGGTGCGCATCTCTGCGGGCGTCACCGACGACGGCCGTGGCGTCGACCGCGTCGTGTTCCCCGATCCCGACGGCGGCGCCGCCGGCTGGCCGCTCGGATCGATCACCGACGACGTCGACAAGAAGACGACGCCGTACCAGGCGGTGATGAGCTGGAGCTCCGGCGCGACGAGCCTCGGTGCGTTGAACGCGCTCGCCTACGACCTCGTGTGCCCCGGCCCTGCGCCCATTGCACCCTGTACCGCAGTCGGCAACGGGCCGACCAGCATCCCGTACACGATCACGGCTGATTCCACTCCCCCGTCCGGCGGCACGCTCACCACCAACCGACAGCCTGGCTGCGCGCCGGCGATGGCCAATAACGACTACTTCAACACCGATGTCTGTCTCTCGCGCACGGGCGTGTTCACCGACGGTGCCGGGTCCGGGATCGACACGAGCCGTGCGATCTACGAGCGCCGAGAATCCAACCTGGTCTCGGGCGTATGCGACCCGCTCGGCGCGTGGGGAATCGTGCCGGGATCGACCACCAATCCGGCGGCCAGCTTCGTCGACACCTCCACCGTCACCGGCAAGTGCTACGAGTACCGCTACGCGCTCCCGGACCGCGTTACCAACTGGTACTACCTGTACAACAACGTCGTGGTGCGCAAGGACACGGTCGCGCCGACCGGCCTGATCAACCCGATCACACCGAACCCGACGAGCGGTCTCGTTACCGTGAGCGGCAACGCGGCAGACGCGGCGTCGGGCGTCGACTACGTGCGCGTGGAGTACGACGGCCCCGATCCCGGCACCGCGCCCGACGCCGACTGGTGCCCGGCCGCACCGCCCGGCCCGCCGCTCAGCGGCGGAAACTGGAGCTGCATCCGGGACACGAGCGCATTCCCGGACGGCACCTACACGCTTATCCTCACCGTGTACGACAAGGCGGGCAACAGCTACGTCGCCGGCACCGAGACCGTGGTGCTCGACAACCAGCCGCCGGTCGTGGACAACCTCACGTTCACCGACCCGTCGACCACCAACTACCACTACGCGGTCAACTGCTCGTCGCCGCCGATCAAGCCGGTGCCACCCGCACCCCAGTCGTGCACCCCGCGCGTGTATTTCAACCCCGACCAGTCCGGCTCGTTCGACATCGACGTGGACGCCACCGACGCCGGCACCGGCGTGGCGACCGTGACATACCCCGACATCGACGGCGCGGCAACGGCCTGGACGCCGAGTGGCGGCGTGGTGGGCTCGCCGTACACGCTCAACTTCTCGTGGACGGGCCCCGGCGCCACCGCCAGCGCGTTCCTCACCGCGAACGTCACCGACAACGCAGGCGCAACCAACCCGGTCTCGTTCCAGGTGATCCCCGACAACACGCCGCCGGTCGGCCTGCTCCTCAACAATCCCGCAGGCGCGTACAACGCACTCAGCGTGCCGATCACCTACACGGTCGGCAACGACGGTGCCGGCGCAGGCATCGATCCCGGATCCGAGACCATCGAGCGCCACAGTGCCCCGTTCTCCTCGCCCGGCGTCTGCGGAGCGTACGGCGGCGCCTCCGCGGTGACGCTTACCGCCGGCAACGACACCACGGTGCTCAACGGCAACTGCTACCAGTACCGGCTGGTCGTGAAGGACCGCGTCGGCAACGTCACCACGACCGGCTGGACGACCGACGTGATGGTCGACACGACCCCGCCGACCGGATCGCTCACCACCACGCCGGCCGCCACGTACGTGTCGGGCACGATCCAGGCCAAGGGCTCCGCGGCCGACACCTACTCCGGCCTGACCGGCGGCGCGGCCGACATCACCGTCGCGTTCACCGGTGGGTCCAGCGGCACGATCTGCACCGGCGTGAACGCGGCCACCTACTCGACCGGCTGCAACTGGGACACCACGCTCGTCGGCGACGGCTCGTACACGATCACCACCACGATCACCGATCGCGCAGGCAACACCTTCTCGCCGCCTGCCGTGGTGGTGACGGTCGACAACACGCCGCCGTCGGTCAGCTTCAACAGCTTCGTCGAGGGCACCGGTGCCCAGTACCAGGCGGTCGACCTGGGCAACCCGCAGCTGCAGTGGTACAACGACACCGCTCCGGCCGCCGGCTCCTTCGCAGTGCGCATCAACGCCAGCGACGGTGCGGGCAGCCAGGTCAACACCGTCGGCTTCCCGCTGTTCGGCGCGGGCTGGAGCGTGAGCCCCGGCAGCGGCATCGACAGCACTGCCCCGTCGCCCTACGAAGTCACGTACACGTGGACGGGCGCAGCCGCGGAGCCCGGCGCGGTGAACGCCACGGCGACCGACTTCGCCGGGCGCTCGGCAACGCAGGGCTTCACGGTGCAGGCCGACACCGCGCCGCCGCTCGGTGGCTCGATCAACCCGCCGAACGGCTCGCAGTCGGCAACCTCGGTCGCGATCCCGTTCACGGTCGGCACCGATGCCCAGGCCGGCATCGACATGACGAACGGCTACCGCATCGAGCGTGCAGAGGCCACGATGACCGGTGGCGTCTGCGGCGCATTCGGGCTGTTCGCGCAGGTCGGCCCGCTCGCGCCGGCGACCCCGTCGTACACCGACACCGGCCTGGTCGACGGCAAGTGCTATCAGTACCAGCTGGTGGTGACCGATCGCGTCGGCCGCACCACGACCTACCCCGGCGCCGGCACGGTCAGCATCGACCAGAGCACGCCAAGCGGCACGATCAACCCGCAGCCCACCTACGTGAGCGGCGTGATCAACTTCGACGGCACGGCCACCGACTCGGGCACCGGCCCGTCGTCGATCATCCTGACCTACGACGACGGCGGTGGCACGAGCGGCACGATCTGCTCCGGCCAGCCGCCGCTCACGACCGTCCCGTCTGCATCCACCCCGTGGTCCTGCCCCGGCTTCAACACCACGTCGATCCCCGACGGCACCTACACGATCGACCTGGTCGTGGCCGACGCGGCCGGTAACACGAGCCCCGCCGGCAGCATCCAGATTCCGCTGATCGTCGACAACACGAATCCGTCGATCGCGTTTGCGGGCTTCACCGAGGTGAGCGGCGTGAACTTCCAGCACATCGCCGGCTCGACGCTGTGGTACAACCCCGCGCAGTCCGGATCGGTGACGGTCGACATCACCGCGAGCGACACCGGCTCGGGCGTGGCGAACGTCACCTTCCCCGACCACGACGGCGTGGGCAACACGCTGTGGACGAACACCGGCCTGGTCGACACGGTCGCTCCGTACTCCAAGACGTTCACGTGGACCGCGGGCGTAGCGCCGTTCGCGCTCGGACCGCAGACGGTGACCGCGACCGACAATGCGGGTCGCTCGGCGACCGCCGGCTACACCGTGAGCGCCGACACCACGCCGCCTGCCGGCGGTGGCCTGAACGTCACCGACCAGACGATCAACACCACCACCAACTCGCTGCCGATCACGTTCACGAGCGGCACGGATGCGGAATCCGGGATCTGGAAGCGTGAGCTGTGGGCCGCCACCGCGACGCTCCAGAACGACGGTACCTGTGGCGCGTATGGTCCGTTCACCAACACCGGCATGGCGATCCCGAGCAGCCCGATCACCGTCACCGGCCTGGTCAACGCCACCTGCTACATGTACGAGCTCCACGAGTTCGACAACGTCTCCAACTCCACCGTCTACACGTCCGCGGGCGAGATCCGCGTCGACCTCGACGCGCCGACCGGTGCCGTGGCGCTCACGCCCGCAGGGCCGTGGGGCGGCACGATCGGCATCAACGGCACCGCGGCGGATTCGCTCTCGGGCGTCGACCACGTGATCGTCACCTACGACGGGCCGGGCGCGAACGACGGCGTCGTGTGCACCTCGCCGGCGCTCGGCGGCACGGCACCGAACTTCAACAATGCGACGTGGGGCGTTCCGGACTGCAACTGGGACACGATCGCGCTCGCGCTGCCCGACGGCAGCTACACGATCAACGTCGAGGTCTTCGACCGTGCAGGCAACAGCGCGTTCGGCACGCCCCGCATCGAGACGGTCGACAACAACCCGCCGACTCCGTTCACGCACCTCGACTTCAGCGAGGGCGCCGGCGGCAACTTCCTCTTCTGGAACGGCACTGCCGGCACCCCGATGTGGTACAACCCGGCCGGTGCCGCGACGTTCACCGTGCGGATGAGCGCGGCCGACGCGGGCGTGGGCATGAGCCACGTCGCGTTCCCCACGCTCGGTGCCGGCTGGAGCCCCGCGGGCGCTAACGTTCCGGGTGCCACGCCGTACGCGTTCACGTACAGCTACACCGCGTCGCCGGCAGCTCCGAACACGGTCACCGCGAGCGCGTTCGACACGGCCGGCAACTCCTCCACCGCGAACTTCACGGTCAGCCCCGACAACACCGCGCCGGCCGGCGGCACCCTGCAGGTTCCGGGCGGAACCCAGTCCACGACCACGGCCGCAATCACCTACACGCTCGGTACAGACCTGCAGGCGGGCGTCGGATCGTGGTCGCTCGAGCGAAGCAGCAGCCCGCTTGCCGGCGGCGTCTGCACCGGCTTCGGTCCGTTCACCCCGATCGGTGGAGCCAGCCCGCCCTCGCCCTACAGCGATACCACGCTGGCGAGCGGCAACTGCTACGAGTACCGCCTGATCGTCAAGGACAAGGTCGACAACTCGGCGACGATCACCGATCCCACGACCTTCACGATCATGGTCGACGGCGGCAACCCGTCGGCGACGATCAGCGGCACCCCGACCGGCCCGATCGCCGGCAACGGCAACGTCTTCACGGGTACCGCCACCGATCCCGAGACCTCGATCGACCACGTCGACGTGACGTACTCGGGCCCGGCAAGCGGCACCATGTGCTCCGGTCTCGCCGTGATCGCGGGCAACTGGACGTGCACCTTCGACACGAACCCCGGACCGGCGCTGCCCGACGGCCTGTACACCCTCACGGTCGAGGCGTTCGACGCCGCCGGCAACTCGAGCGGCCCGGTCACGCGAACCGTGGTGGTCGACAACAACGGCCCCGTGCTCAACTCGCTCACGCTCGTCGAGGCCAGCGGCGGCCAGTACATCCACGTGAGCGGCACCACCGCCTACTTCAACCCCGCCGGCGCCGGCACGATCCGCGTCGAC
>JAGQUL010000113.1 GCA_020438525.1 Thermoleophilia bacterium
TGCAGGTGTCGAGGGTGGTGGTGACACGGCGGCGGTCGGTTCGATCAGCGAGATGCTCGCATCGATCCTGCCGATGCTCGCGCAGCTCACTCAGATGATCACGGCGCTGGTGCAGGCGCTTGCCGGTGGCCAGCTGCTCGGCGCGCAGGTCAGCGCGGGCGGCGACGCCGCAGCGACCGACGCCCAGGCGGGTGCGGACGAGATCACCGGTGGCGGCGGCAACGAGTACCCCGTCTACCAGTACGAGACCCCGGTCGCGAAGAGCGACGTGGCGGATGCGAACGGCGACGGCGACGTCACCGCCGGTGGTGCGCCCGGCAAGGGCAAGGAGACCTACGTCGGTGGCGAGCACGGCGTGACGCAGGCCGGTGGCGACACCACGGTCGAGCAGTCGGCCGAGCAGTCCGCGGTCGATTCGGCCAAGGGCGACGTCGAGCAGGCGCAGGGCACGGTCGAGCAGACCGCCACGGGCGTCACCGACGCCGAGGCCGCGCTGACCGCCGCGACCGACGCGGTCAAGGCGAAGAAGGATGCGGTCACCGCAGCCGAGAAGGCCGTCGAGGACGCGAAGGCCGGCGTGAAGGACGCCGACAACGCGCTCGTCGACGCCGGTGCCGCCCTGACCAAGGCGAAGAATTCGCACGGCTCCCACGAGGCGAGCGGCAGCGAGACGCTCAAGCAGGTCGCCAAGAAGTACGGCGTCACGCTCGAGCAACTGCAGAAGCTCAACCCCGAGATCACGATCCTCGGCACGCTTCCCGCGGGCACGAAGGTGAAGCTGCCCAAGGGCGTCGGCGTGGAAGGCGCGGTCGCCGAGGCGCAGGCCAAGCTCGACGAGGCTCGCGTGGCGGCCAACAAGGCGCACAAGGCGCTCGACAAGGCGATCGCCGACCTTGAGGCAGCGCGCCAGGCAGTCAAGGATGCCGAGAAGGCCGAGAAGGAAGCCAAGGAGGCGCTCGAAGCGGCCAAGAAGGCTGCCGACGACGCCAAGAAGGCGCTCGAGGAAGCCAAGGCCGCGCAGAAGAAGGCCGAGGACGACCTCAAGGCCGCCGAGGAGAAGAAGGCAGCCGAGGACAAGAAGGCCGCCGAGGACGCCGCAGCAGCCGAGGCCGCGAAGAGCGCCGAGCAGACCGGCAGCACCGAGAACACCAACGGTCAGGGCGGCGAGGCTCCCAAGTTCACGGAGTACACCGTGAAGGCCGGCGACTCGCCCTGGAAGATCGCGGAGCAGAACGACGTCGATGCCAAGGCGCTCGTCGACCTCAATCCGACCATGGCGCAGGGCGGCGTGATCCACCCCGGCGACATCGTGAAGATCCCGGTCGGCGCAGGCCCGTTCACCGCGGCCGGTGCGGTCGAGGCCTTCTCGTCGTACACCCCGAACCAGGGCTCGACCGCCGGCTCCGGCGGCACGTCGAACACCGGGTCCGGCACGAGCACCGGCGATTCGACGTCGGACACCGCCGATGACACGTCGACGAACTCGACCGACACGACGAACACCACGCAGCCTCCGGCCCGCAACAACGCCGCGGCCCTCGCTCACATCCGCAACGGCGCCCAGGCCAAGCTGGTCAGCATCGGGAACCAGGATCCGATGATCGATGTGACCATCAACGGCAAGAAGATCCGGCTGAACGCGTCGAGCCGCCCCACCCCGGGGCACCCGGTCAAGGCAACGGCGAAGTACGGCTTCCTGTACGAGGGCCAGCTCTACCACGCGAACGTGTCCGTCTCCGTGATGGCCGTGCCGAAGCGCGGTCTCGTCGTCGGCGCGCCGCAGTTCACCATCGCGAGCAGCGGTGGCGGCGGTGGCGGTGGCGTCCGCTACATGTGACAGGTCGGCCTCGGTCGGGTAACACCGCGCCATGGCCAAGGACCTCGATGATCTGCTCGCGTCCGACGAATCCGTCGTACTGGAAACACGACAGCACTGGTTCGTCGTCGTGCGGCAGGTGATCGTCCGCCTGCTCGTCCTGGCGCTGCTGGCGGTCGTGATCGCCTACGTCACGAACGCGGACTGGCTCGACGGATCCGTCGGCGACTGGCTCGGACGCATCGGCCTGATCGGGTTCCTCGCGGTCGCCGCAACGGTGGCGTGGACCGTCTTCGGCTGGCTCACGGAGAGCTTCTACGTCACGACGCATCGTGTGGTGTACGCGCACGGGATCCTCAACCGCAACGTCACCACCACCCCGCTCGTGAAGATCGACGAGATGACGCTGCGTCGCCCGGTGCTCGGCCGGATGCTCGGATTCGGCCGCCTCGAGGTGGAGAACGCGTCAGGGGGCCGGGAGCCGCTCGCCGGGCTCGAGTACCTGCCGCAGCCGACCCGGCTGTACCAGGTGATCGGCGACCGTGCGCGCAACCAGCGCATGATCGAGGGCGGCGCGCATCGCGACGACGACGGCGACGGGTTCGTCGACCGCAATCCCGCAGGGCGCCAGGCACCTGTCGATCGCAGCAACGGCGACGACGACCGCTGGCGCCCGAGCGGCGGCAGCACCACCGCCGGTTCCTGAGTCACCCTGACGTCGCGTGACTCACGCACGCGCGACACGCGCGGCAAGATGCTCTAGCATGCCCCGCATGGAGGACTACACCGCGCGCTACATGGGGGAGCACGTCGAGCTCTGGCTCTACGGGGGCGAGCCGTCGCAGGAGGGGACGCTCACCGCGTTCTGCATCGTCGGGGACGTGCAGCACGTCGAACTCAACGGGCACATCCTGGTGCCGCTCGTGAACGTGGCGGGAATCCACTGCATCAGCCGCTGCGACTCGCCCGGCGAGGACCACTGGCCGCCGACGCTCGGCGACGACCTGGACGAGCTCGACTCATGACCGTTTCGCTTCACCTCGACCACGGTACGTGCCTGGGATGACCTCGCGCCGCTCCAGCTCATCGGGTTCCGCATCCACCGACGCCTCGCTCGCGGTCGCACCGCCTCGATCCAAGCGCGTGCTGATCACCGGCGTGGGCCGGTTCTGGGGCGCGAACCTCGCACGCCAGCTCGAGCGTGACCACGCACTCGACTTCGTGTGCGGCGTCGACACGCGCGATCCGCTCGGCGAGTTCGGTCGAGCCGAGATGGTGAAGGGCGACATCCGCAACCCCGCGGTCAGCCGGCTGATCAACGTCACGCGGGTCGACACCGTCGTGCACACCCAGATCTTCGGCGCGGACCGCCCGGGCGAGAGCGGACGAACGCTCCACGACATGAACGTGATCGGCACCATGAACCTGCTTGCCGCATGTGCCGCGAGCCCGTTCGTGCGCAAGGTCGTGATCCGCTCCTCGACCGCGATCTACGGCGCCTCGCCACGCGACCCCTCGTTCTTCACCGAGGACATGGAGGCCAAGGCACCGCTGCGCGACATGTACTCGCGCGACATCCGCGAGGTCGAGACCTACGCTCGCGACTTCGCCGAGCGCGCGCCGCACGCGGCCGTGACGATCCTGCGCTTCGCGAACTCGATCGGCGAGCAGGTCGACACCGCCTTCACCCGGTACCTGTCGGCGCAGTTCGTGCCGACGATGGCCGGCTACAACCCGCGCCTGCAGTTCGTCCAGGACTCCGACGCGGTCGACGCGCTCGCGCACGCCGTGCGACAGTGGAAGCCCGGGACGTTCAACATCGCCGGTCCCGGCGCGATCACGCTCTCGAAGTTCCTGCGGATGGCCGGCCGGATCCCCGTGCCGATCGTGCCGCCGATGATGGGTCCGCTCACGAGCCTGCTCGAGCGGGCCGACCTGCTGTACGTGCCGAGCCGTTACGACCGGACGCTCAAGTTCGGTCGTGGCGTGTCGACCGAGCGGATGATCGACGAGTTCGGCTTCACGCCCGAGTACACCACCCGCGAGGCAGCGGAGCAGTTCGCCGCGTGGATCCGCACGAGGCGCTACAACGACAGCCCCGACGAGTACCTCGATCGCGAGCTGCTCGACTACGTGCAGCGCAAGATGCACCAGATGCCGTCGCTCGACGCAGGCCTCTTCGGACGCCTCGCGCCGCGCTTCGATCCCGACCGCGTCGCCGCGGAGCCCGAGGACGGCGACCCCTTCCCGCAGTCGGCCGCTGCGACGCGCTCGAGCGCGTCGCTCGACGACGATGACGACCTGCAGGGTCTCGACGACGATTCGATGGAGTGACCAGCACCGTGTCCGCAGCCACAGCACAGAGCTCGTCGACCACGTCGCAGCGGACCTGCGAGGGCACGACGCGCAGCGGTGCCCGCTGTCGCCGAAAGGCGACGCCTGGCAGTCGCTACTGCAGCCAGCACGCCGCGCAGGCGCAGGCCGAGACGACCACCGGCATGCCCGACGACATCGACCGCGCCGAGTTCGACGAGGCGATCGCCGACCTTGTCGGCGACGCGGATGCGCGACGGCGCGAGTCGGACTCCGACGAATCGAGCAGCGCGCTCGACGAGCTGCGCCAGATCGCCGACTACATGGGCGAGAACGCATCGAAGATCCGCAAGGTCGCGGTCGAGGCCGGCGTGGTCGACGACGGGCTGCTCGAGCAGGTCATCCGTGACTGCGCCAACGCGATCATGCACCTCGCGCAGGCGTTCGCGGTTCGCGCGACCGGCGAGTACGAGGAAGACGACTTCGGCTTCGACAAGGAATTCACCGAGCGCCTGATCCCGCTCGCCACCCTGCTGTACAAGTACTGGTGGCGCGTCGACGTGACCGGGATCGAGAACGTTCCGTCCTCCGGTCGTGGGCTGCTCGTGTCCAACCACGCGGGTGGTGGCATCCCGTTCGACGGCGCCATGATCAAGACCGCGATGATGCTCGAGCACCCGACCCCGCGACACCTGCGGCTGCTCGTGCTCGACTGGCTGATGGGCCTGCCCTGGGCCGCAGACCTGATGAAGCAGACCGGGCAGGTGCTCGCGTCCACGCCGAACGCCTACGAGCTGCTCAAGCGCGACGAGCTCGTGGCCGTGTTCCCGGAGGGCGTGAAAGGCATGGCCAAGCCGTTCTCGCAGCGCTACAACCTGCAGCGCTTCGGTCGCGGCGGGTTCGTCCGCATCGCGCTTCGAACGGGCTCCCCGATCGTGCCGGTCGCGGTGGTGGGCAGCGAGGAGATCTACCCGAAGATCGCCAACATGCCGATCGTTCCTCGACTGATCGGCGCGCCGTTCATCCCGATGACCCCGATGTTCCCGTGGTTCGGCCTGCTCGGCCTGATCCCGCTGCCGAGCAAGTGGCACATCGAGTTCTGCGATCCGATCGACGTCAGCAAGTACCCGCTCGAAGCCGCCGACGACCGTGCGTTCGTGCTCGAGCTGAGCGAGCGCGTCCGCGCCACGATCCAGGAGCGCCTCAAGGCGAACCTGCTCAAGCGCAAGACGCCGTTCTGGTAGCGCGTCGAACGACCCGTCAGTGGTCGAGGATCCGCACGCGCTCGAAGTTCACGGTGCCCTTCGGATCCTGCACGAAGCCGCTCACCCACGGCTGCACGAGGTAGTCGCCCGCGGGCTCGTACAGCGGCACTGCCGGCATCGCACCGCCAGGTGACGTCAGCAGCTGCTCGGCCTGCTGCAGCGCCGCGATCCGGGCCGCGCCGCTGGTCGTCGTCGCCGAATCGTATGCGGAGTCGTAGTCGCTCGAGCAGTAGTTGGACAGGTTGAGGCCCTGCTCGACATTCGCACACGTGAACAGCTGCTGGAACGACTGCGGGTCGGAGTAGTCGGGCGTCCATCCCTGCAGCACCGCATCGACCTCCGACCGGACCGGCGCCACGCCGATTCCGACCTTCGCGAAGTCCTTCGTCGCAGTGGGGTGCAGCGTCACCACGATTCCGAGCTTCGCCAGGTCGGTACGGATCGAAGCGGCGACCTTTCCCGCCGCGCTGCCGTCATACGGGTAGTAGAGGTCGAGCTTCTGCCCGGCCGGCCAGCCGCCGGCGAGCTCCGACTGCGCACCGGCCAGACGCGCCGCGCCGTCCTGCTGCAGCAGCGTGGTGCCGCCGCCCACGACCGCGGAGAAACCACGCACACCGGCGGGAACGATCGATTGCAGGGGCTGGTCGATGCCCGTGCCGGTGAGCTCGGTGATCGCGTGTCGATCGATTGCCAGCGCGATCGCGCGGCGCACGTTCGCGGCCGCGAGCCCGGGCGCCTGCGTGTTGAGGAACAGGTACTGCGCGTTGCCGCTCGGCACGACGTGGAAGCGCCGGTCGTTGATCCACTTCGCGAGCAGCGACGGGTGCACGGACGTGTCGCGCAGGCCCACGTCGAGCCGCTTGCCGCTGAACAGTGGCGACGACGCAGCGGGGGTGATCGCCCAGAGCTTGAGCTGCTGCAGCCGGACCGTACGCGCACCCCACCAGCGCTTGTTGGGCACGAGCACGAGCTCGGATCGACCTCGCCCCGACAGGACCCTGAACGGGCCGCTCGTGACGAGCTTGTCGAGCCGCGTCCACCGGTTGCCGTACCTGCGCACGACGTGCGCCGGTACCGGGGTGGTGACGGTCGACGAGAGCAGCTCGCCGAACCACGGAACCGGGCGGCGCAGCTCGAACCGCACGGTGCGCTGGCCGATCGCGTCGACGCTGCGAACCTGCGTGAACGCCGCGCCGTACGGTGACAGGCTGCGGGCGCGCTTGTACGCGAACGCGACGTCGCTCGCGAGCACGGGGCGCCCGTCGCTCCAGCGCGCCGAGCGCAGGCGCACGACGTAGCGGCGCCCGCCGTTGGAGACCCGTGGCTGGCCGATCGCGAGCCACGGCACGAGCCGGCCGTCGCTGCCACCGGCGCTGCGATAGAGCGGGGTGAAGATCGCGTTGGCAACGACCAGGTCCTCGACGTTCGCGGCGCGCCCCGGGTCGAGCGACCCGGGCATCGTGCCGATGTTCGCGCGCAGCACCTGATCCCTGGGGGCCGCGAGCGAGGCGGCGGAGGCGGGCGCGGCCACGCCGCACCACACGGCCAGCGCGCAGCACGCGGCGAGTGCGGCCGTCGTCGTCCATCCTCGTTGCGCTCGTCCCATGTGTACGCAGGATAGCGGCGTGTGAGCCGGGTGGTGCGACGAGTGCTCCGCGCGGGTAGGGCAGGGGTCGTGGGACGTGCACCCGGCAGCGAATCCGCCTCGGCGGCGGACGTGGGCGAGGAGCGGCGAGCGCAGCTCGACGCGATGGTCGCGCGCTCGCGCGAGGCTGCCGCGCAGTTTCGCCAGCTCGACCAGCGCGAGGTGGACGAGATCGTCTGGCGGATGGCCCGCGCCGGGCTGCTCGCGGCATACGACCTGGCGCGCATGGCGGTCGACGAGACCGGGATCGGCCTGTACGAGGACAAGGTCCTCAAGCACTACACCGCCACCGAGTTCCTGTACGACTACCTTCGCGGCAAGAAGACCGTCGGCGTGATCAAGGAGGATCCCGCGCGCGCGCTCAAGTGGGTGGCCGAGCCGATCGGCAGCGTGCTCGCGATCATGCCGATCACGAACCCCACCTCGACCGCGCTGTTCAAGACGATCGTGGCGGCCAAGACGCGGAACGCGATGATCGTGCGCCCGTCGAGCAAGGCGTTGCGCTGCTCGCAGGAAGCGGTGCGCGTGGTGGTCGAGGCGGCCGAGGCCGCCGGGATGCCGCCCGGCGCGATCCAGTGCATGGACGCGCCCACGCACGCGGACACGCAGTACCTGTTCGGCCACGACGGCGTGGACTTCATCTGGACGACGGGCGGGCAGCGCATCGTGCAGGCCGCGAACGCCTCCGGCAAGCCGACGATCGGGGTCGGGCCGGGCAACGCGCCGGTCTACCTGCACGAGAGCGCCGACATCCCGATGGCCGTGCTCGACGTGCTCATGAGCAAGACGTTCGACGCGTCCACGATCTGCCCGGCCGAGCAGACGATGGTCGTCGACCGCGCTATCGACTCCGAGGTCCGTGCGGAGCTCGAGCGGATGGGTGCGCGGTTCCTGGATCGCGACGAGGCGGAGCGACTCGCCGAAATCTGCTTCGACTCGGTGACCGGGCACCTCAACTTCTTCGCGATCGGGCAGCCGCCGCAGATGCTGGCCGGCGCGGCAGGGATCGACATCGATCCGGCCACGAAGGTGCTCGTGGTTCCGGTGGAGCGATTCGACCTGGCGGAGATCTTCCTGCACGAGAAGCTGTTCCCGGTGCTCGCGTACCTCGTGGCCGACGACGTGGAACACGCGCTCACGCTCTGCGAGGGGGTGACCGAGATCGCCGGGCTCGGGCACACCAGCGCGGTGTACGCGCGCGACGAGCGTGTCGTGGACGCCTTCTCGCAGCGGATCCGCACGGGGCGGATCCTCGTCAACTGTCCCACCGCAATCGGCGCGCTCGGCGGCATGTACACCGACCTGCCGCCCACCTACTCGCTCGGCTGCGGCACGTGGGGCGGGTCCAACACGACCGCCAACGTGAACGTCGACGAGCTGCTCAACATCAAGCAGGTCTCCTACCGAAAGCATCCGCCCATGTGGTTCCGCGCACCCGTCGACGTCTACTTCAACGAGCACTCGATCGACAACCTGCGCCAGGTTCCAGCCGAGCGCGTCGCGGTGATCACGAGCCCCGGCAACGTGGCACGCGGCAACGTCGAGCGCGTGACCGATCGGCTTGCGGCGGGCGCGATCGACATCTACAGCGACATCGGCGTGGAGCCCACGAACGAGGACGCGGAGAAGCTCGTGGCGTTCCTGCAGCGCTTCGAGCCGCAGGCGATCGTCGCGCTCGGCGGCGGGAGCGTGCTCGACATCGCGAAGGCGGCACGGATCGGGTACGAGCACCCCGAGGCCGACTGGACCGACCTGGCGCTGCCGTTCCTCGACGTGCGCAAGCGCATCGCCGAGTACCCGCAGCGCCGCCCGGATGCGCTGCGCCTGGTCGCCATCCCCACCACCAGCGGCACGGGCTCGGAGGTGTCACCGGCGGCGGTCGTCACGCACGCGCAGACCGGGCGCAAGACCACGCTCGTCGACTACACGCTCGTGCCGGAGATCGCGATCGTCGATCCGACGCTCGCGGTGAGCATGCCGGCCGGCGTGACGCGCGACAGCGGCGTGGATGCGGTGACCCACGCGATCGAGAGCCTCGTGTCGAGCTTCGCGTCGCCGTACACGCACGCGCTCAGCCTGCGGGCGCTGCACGACCTGTTCACCACGCTGCCCGCGGTCTACGCCGACGGCGAGAACCTCGAGCTGCGCTCGCGCGTGCACAACGCCGCGACGATGGCGGGCCTGGCCTTCAGCAACGCGTTCGTGGGCGTGGGGCATGCGCTCGCGCATGCGCTCGGGTCGACGTTCCCGGTCAGCCACGGTGCGGCGTGCGGCGTGTTCCTGCCGCACGTGATCCGCTACAACGGCGCCGCCGTGCCGGGCAAGAACCTGCCGAGCCCGACCCAGACGCGCTGGACCGCGCCCGAGACCTACGCACAGGCCGCTCGCGCGCTCGGGCTCGGGTCGAGCCGCGAGAAGCCGGAGGAGGGCCTCGCCCGCTTCGAGGAGACGACGATCGAGCTGCTCGAGGCGGTCGAGCAGCCGCGGTCGCTCGCAGCGCTCGGGATCACCGAGGAGCAGTTCCGCGAGCAGCGTTCGGCCATGGCGCAGCTCGCGTTCGAGGACCCCTCGATCCGCACCAACCCGCGTGCCCCGATGATCGCCGAGCTCGAGGAGCTGCTCGACCAGGCGTGGGCGGGCTGGTAGCTGATGCGGCGCGGCGCCCTGCGCCGCGGGTCGCCGCCGAGCGCCTGCGCAGGCGCCGACATCCACTCGTCGACCCAGGCCGTCGCGCTGCTCGACCGTCCAGCGGTCGGGTGACTGGGCGCGAAGCGCCGCCGTGCGGCGCGCATCCTTGAGTGCCGTGCGGCGGGCATCCTTGCGGATCTCGTGTGCGATCCCTCGCAGCAGCACGAACAGCACCATGATCGCCACGCCCTGCCACAGCTGGAACTGCAGGTCGAAGGCGAGCGTGCCCCACACCACCGCCACGGCGTAGCCGTAGGAGATGACGTCTGCGAGCACCACGCTCGGCGTGGTTGCGGAAACCTTGATCGGGGCTGTAGGGCGTGGGGAGGGGGCCATGTGTCTACCGTAGGTTGCTTCGCCGAATCCGGCAAGGAGTTCTTGCAGGATTTCCAGCACGCTCAGTGGTAAACATCGCCGAGCCCGGACGGGTCAGCGGAAGTGCAGCACGACGATCGTGCCTGCGCCCGCGCGCAGCGCTCGCCTCGGCCGCACCAGCACCTGATCCTCGTCGGCGCTGAACTCGGTGGCCTCGCCGTTCACCTCCACGCGACGCAGCGACGCGTCGGGGCGCAGGTCGATCGGCAGCGTGGCCAGGTCGTCGTCGCCCTCGTTGACCACGAACCACGTCTCGCGGCGCGCCTCGCGTACCACCCGCGAGCGCAGCTGCTCGGCCACGTTCGTGCCCGCCGCGATCACGGCATCGCTCGCCTCCGCGGCATCTGCCTGCGGATCGAGTGCTTGCTCCGGATGTGCGATGGAGTCGGTCATGGGCGGCAACGGTCGGCGGACTCCCACGTCCGCGTCATGCAGGTTGTACAGGCTCGGCCACCCCAGCGCAATGCGACCGGCCACCGGCCCGGGCGACCCCGCCCACAGGCATGGCCGACTCCGACCGCGCGCTGCGAGCGCGCGCCGCATCCGATACCGTCCACCCATGGGGTCGACCGACAGGGATCGCGACGGTGCACTCATCACGCGTGAGGCGCGCGTGTCCATGCGCTCGCGGCCGACCGCGGTTCGACGCGTTCGCCGTCTGCTCGACGACGCCGGCGTCTCGCTCGCCCGTCGCCGCGTGCTCGCGCTCTGCAGCGGCGGCGCCGACTCGGTCGCGCTCGTCTCGCTGCTCGCCGAGCTCCCGCGCGGCGCCGCCCCCGCCCGCATCGACGTGCTCTGGCTCGACCACGCGCTGCGCCCCGATGTCGACGACGAGCGTGACGCGGCACGCGCGGCTGCCGATTCGGTCGGAGCCGCGTTCCACGAGCGGCGCTCCCATCGAGACCTCGCGGCCGACGCTGCAGGCACCGAGGCCGCCGCACGCGCATGGCGCTACGAGCAGGCAGCCGGCGTGGCACGCACGCTCGGATGCGACGTGGTCTGCACCGGGCACACCGCCAGCGACCAGCTCGAGCAGGCGGTGCTCGCGCTCGCCGGCGTGACCGGCCGCCCCGGCGACGTCGACGCGATGCCCGTCGCCCGCGAGCTCCCCGGCCCACCAACGATCGGCGACGACGACGAGCTGCTGCTCGTGCGGCCCCTGCTCTCGCTTGATCGAGCGGACGTGGAGCAGCACTGCATCGAGCGATCGCTGGCGTGGGCCGACGATCCCACCAACCTCGACGCCGACGCCCACGCCCGCTTCACCCGGGCCACCTCGGGCGGCGACGCCCGGGTGGCGTCCCGCGACGACGTCGGCGCCCTGGTCGACGAGCTCGGCCACCAGGACTACCTGGTCATCGACCTCGACCCCGAGCGGTCCTACCGGGTCAACCACGTCGCGGCGCCGGTCTTCGACCCGGACGGGAGGGTGTCGGTCCTGCTCGCGCTCATCGGCTTCCGCGGCCCGGTGACGGGCGCCGAGGTCGCCTCCTTCGCCGAGCGCCTCGTCGAGGGCGCCACCGCGGTCACCCAGTCGGTCCACGGCCGGCTGCCGGCGGCATGAGCGGCCTCACTCCCGACGACCTCGTCGCCATCGAGGAGATCCGGGGCCTCGCCCTGCGCTACGCCCTCGCCGTCGACCGTCGCGACCTCGATGCCCTCGTCGCCCTGTTCGTCGACGACGTGGATGCCGGGCCCCACGGCATCGGCCACGAGGCCCTGAAGGCGTCGTTCGACGAGAGCCTGCGGGCCGTCGGCGTGACGATGCTGTTCGTGGGCACCCACCTGGTCGAGCTCGACCCGGACGACCACGACCAGGCCCGGGGCACCGTCTACTGCCTCGGCCGCATCCAGGCCGACCCCGGCAGCCCCCGGATGATCGAGCAGGCCATCCAGTACTCGGACCGCTACCACCGGAGCGACGGCGAGTGGCGGTTCGTGGGCCGCAAGCACGAGCTCTTCTGGGGCGTTGCGCTCGACGAGCAACCGCTCGCCCAGCCGCCGGCGGACTGGCCCGAGCACCAGGTCGGCGTGGGCACGATCCCCCACCGCTACGAGTCCTGGCAGCGCTTCTGGGCGTGAGGGGTCAGATCCGCTCGACGGCGACGTCTCGAGCGTGGGCGGCCAGCGCTCGAAGGTCACCGACATCTCCGGTCAACACCACACCACCAGGCTCGGCGCTGGCGACCACGACCGCGTCGACCGCCGATCCCCTCCCGGCAAGGCGGCGCAACGTCGCCGCCCGCCGCGCGAGCCGCACGGTCACCGTGGGCTCGACGTGGCACGTCCTCAGGAACTGGTTCGTCGTCGCATCTCGACCGGGGTCGCCCTGCAGTGACTCGACGAGCACGACCGACGGGATGACCGGCGGCCACTCACCGTCTCGCCGGAGCTCCCGAATCGTGTTTC
>JAGQUL010000114.1:0-5910 GCA_020438525.1 Thermoleophilia bacterium
GCCATCCGCTCGGCGCGACCGGCGCGATCATCCTCGGAACGCTGATCGACGAGCTCGAGCGCCAGCAGAAGCGCTACGGACTCGCCACCCTCTGCATCGGCGGCGGCATGGGAGTCGCCACCATCGTCGAGCGCATCTGAGGCCACGACGCCTCGCACGCACACCACACAGGAGCACGAGCAGGAATGACTACCACCGCACCAGCAGCCGAGGCCGTTCGCTACGAACTTGCCGACGGCATCGTCACGCTCACGATCGACGATCCGAACCAGAGCGTGAACACGATGAACGAGACGTACATCGTCGCGTTCGAGGCAGCCGTCGATCGGCTCGCCGAGGAGATCGCCGCCGACAAGGACGCGATCAAGGGCGTGATCGTCGCGTCCGGCAAGAAGTCGTTCTTCGCGGGCGGCGACCTCAAGCTCTTCCAGCAGGCGACTCGCGAGCACGCGCCGCGCCTGTTCGCCGAGGTCGAGCGCGTCAAGGCCACGCTTCGCCGGCTCGAGACGATCGGCAAGCCGGTCGTGGCGGCGATCAACGGCGCCGCGCTCGGCGGTGGCTACGAGATCGCGCTCGCCACGCACCACCGGATCGCCGCCGCGGGGCGCTACGAGATCGGCCTGCCCGAGGCGAACCTCGGCCTGCTTCCCGGCGGCGGCGGCGTGACACGCATCGTGCGCATGTTCGGCGTGCAGGAGGCGATCACGAGCTACCTGATCAAGCAGGGCCAGCAGTTCTCGCCCGACAAGGCGCTGGCGAAGGGGATGATCGACGAGCTCGTTCCCGCCGACGAGCTGCTCTCCGCCGCGCGTGCGTGGATCGAGGAGCACGCCGACGACCGGGATGCCCGCACCCAGCCGTGGGACCGCGACGGCTACCGGATCCCCGGTGGCGCACCGTCGAACCCGAAGCTCGCGATGATGCTGCCTGCGTTCCCCGCGAACCTGCGCAAGCAGGTGAAGGGTGCCGACTACCGCGCCCCCAAGGCGATCCTGTCCGCAGCCGTCGAGGGTGCGCAGGTCGACTTCGAGACCGCGACGCGGATCGAGTCACGCTACTTCGTCGAGCTGGCGGTGGGCCAGCAGTCGAAGAACATGACCAAGGCGTTCTTCTTCGACCTCACCGCGATCAACTCCGGCAACTCCCGACCCGAGGGCATCGAGAAGCGGAAGTTCACGAAGGTCGGCGTGATCGGCGCGGGCATGATGGGCGCCGGCATCGCCTATGTCAGTGCCAAGGCCGGCATCGACGTGGTGCTCAAGGACGTCTCGATCGAGGCCGCCGAGAAGGGCAAGGCGTACAGCGAGGCCCTGGTCAAGAAGGGCGTGTCGCGCGGCAAGGTCACCCAGGAGAAGGGCGACGCGCTGCTCGCACGCATCAAGCCGACGGCCGACTACTCCGACCTCGAGGGCGTCGACATCGTGATCGAGGCGGTCTTCGAGAGCGAGGAGCTCAAGAAGTCGGTGTTCGGCGAGCTCGAGTCGATCGTGCTGCCCGACGCACTGCTCGGTTCGAACACGTCGACCCTGCCGATCACCCGCCTGCAGCAGGGCGTGGAGCGCACGAAGGACTTCATCGGCATCCACTTCTTCTCNNTCTCGCCGGTCGACAAGATGATGCTCGTCGAGATCATCGCCGGCAAGGACACCGGCGACGAGGCGATCGCACACGCGCTCGACTACGTGCAGCAGATCCGCAAGATCCCGATCGTGGTCAACGACTCGCGAGGCTTCTTCACCAGCCGAGTGATCGGGAAGTTCATCAACGAGGGCATCCGGATGCTCTCCGAGGGCGTCGATCCGGTCGCGCTCGAGCGCGCCACGGTGATGGCGGGCTTCCCGACCGGCGTGCTGCAGCTGAGCGACGAGCTCAACCTCGAGCTGATGAAGAAGATCGGGCTCGCCACCAAGGAGGCGATCGAGGCGGAGGGCGGCACGTACGTGCCCGAGCCCGCCGACGAGGTCGTGCTCTGGATGCTCGAGCAGGGACGCGGCGGCAAGCTCGCTGGGGCCGGCTTCTACGACTACGACTCGGGCGGGACGCGCCAGGGGCTGTGGTCCGGGCTCGCCGATCAGTACCCGCGCGCCGAGCAGCAGCCGAGCGTGCGCGACATCCAGGAGCGGCTGACGTTCTCGATGTCGCTCGACACGATCCGCCTGTTCGAGGAAGGCGTGCTGCGCACGGTGCCCGATGCCAACATCGGCAGCGTGTTCGGCATCGGATTCCCTCCGATGCAGGGTGGAGCCATCCAGTACGTCAACGGCTACGAGGCGGCCGACGGATCGATCGGCGTCGCGGCGTTCGCCGCACGTGCGAGGGAGCTGGCCGCCACCTACGGCGACCGCTTCGATCCGCCTGCATCGCTCGTCGCCAAGGCCGAGAACGGGGAGATCTTCGAATGACCAGCGCCACCGAGAGCAGCATCAACCAGATCACGTTCCAGCGCACCGACGAGCAGCGCGAGCTCGTCGAGGCGGCCCATACGTTCGCGGTCGAGCAGATGCGACCGGCCGCGGCATCGATGCAGCGCGCGATCGCCGAGCGTGGCATCGGTGCATGGGCGGTGCCGAACGGCCTGCTCGAGACCGCTGCGTCGTCGGGACTGCTGTCGTACTCGATCCCGGAGCCGCACGGCATGGGGCTCGACATGGTGACGAGCGCGATGCTGATGGAGGAGCTGACGTGGGGCGACCCGGGCCTCGCGTCGCTGCTCGGCAGCGCGCAGCTCTTCGCCGGTGGCCTGCTTGCGGCGGGCGACGGCATCGACCCGGACGTGCGCGACCACTGGCTCGGCAAGGTCTGCGACTCGTCGGGCGCGTACGCGGCGATCGCGTTCAGCGAGCCGCATGCCGGCAGCGACCTCGCGAACATCCGCACGCGCGCGGAGCGCGACGGCGACTCGTGGGTGATCTCGGGCGAGAAGACGTGGATCACCGGCGGCATGCCCGGAACGACCGCGATGCTCGTGTTCGCGCGCACCGGCGAGGACGGGCCTGGCGGGATCAGCGCGTTCATCGTGCCCGGTGACGCGGAGGGCGTCTCGTACCAGAAGCTCGACCTGCTCGGCCTGCGCACCAGCTACACCGGCCAGGTCTTCCTGGACCAGGTCCGGGTTCCCGACAACCATGTGGTCGGCGGGGTCGACGCAGGCTTCTTCGTGGCGATGCGCTTCTTCGGACACTCGCGCCCGCAGGTGGCCGCGTCCGCACTCGGCATCGCGCGCGCCGCGTTCGAGTACGCGGTCGAGTACGCCAACGAACGCGAGGCGTTCGGCAAGCCGATCATGCATCGACAGGGCGTGTCGTTCATGCTCGCCGACATGGGCATGCGCATCGAGGCGGCGCGCGCGCTCACGTGGCGCGCCTGCGAGGCGGCAGACCGCGGCGAGGACGTCGGACTCGCCGGCTCGTACGCCAAGGCGTTCGCAAGCGACGTGGCGATGCAGGTCACGACCGATGCCGTGCAGGTGATGGGCGGCGCCGGCCTGAGCGCGGACCATCCGGTCGAGCGCTGGATGCGCGACGCCAAGGTGCTGCAGATCGTCGAGGGCACCAACCAGGTCCAGCGGCTGATCGCATCGCGTTACTTCGGCCAGGGCGTCACCACGATCCCGTGACGGTTCCGCAGCACGAGAGGGTCGAGCGATGACGAGCCGGTACGAGGCGATCCGCGTGACCCGCGACGACGCGATCGCGATCGTCGAGCTCGACAACCCGCCGCTCAACGTGATCACCGTCGACGTCGGCCGCGAGCTCAAGGCGGCGTGCATGGAGTTCGCGGCCGACGAGTCGATCCGGGTCGTCGTCTTTCGAAGCGCGCACCGCGGCATCTTCACCGCCGGCGCCGACATCACGATGATGGCGCGGGTCGAATCCGAGCCGGAGCTGCTCGAGCGGTTCCGTGACGTGGTCGACGTGTTCGATCACGTGGCCGCGTTGCCGATGCCCACCATCTGCCAGCTGGAAGGGATCGCCCTGGGCGGCGGCTTCGAGCTCGCGCTCGCCTGCGACTTCCGGATCGCCGGCGACGATCTCTCCCAGCTCGGGCTTCCCGAGGTGCGGATCGGGCTGCTTCCCGGCGGCGGCGGCACGCAGCGCCTGCCGCGGCTCGTCGGCATCGGGCTCGCCACCGAGATGATCATGAAGGGCATGCGCTACGACGCGCAGGGCGCGCTCGAGCGCGGCCTCGTGAACGAGGTCGTTCCAGCAGACGAGCTGGTCGAGATCGTCGAGCAGCGCGCACGGTCGCTCGCTCGTCAGGCACCACGCGCGCTTCGGCACATCAAGACGCTCATCCGCGCGTCGTTCGAGCAGCCTGCCGATGCCGGCCTCGAGCTCGAGCGATCGCTGTTTCGTGACCTGCTCGGCACGTCGGACGCCGTCGAGGGGATCGCCGCCGTGACCGAGAGCCGCCGACCCGCCTTCACCGGCGACTGAGCATCGAGGACCCGCGGGGCGGCCACGTCCTTGGCCGCACGGCGCGGGAACCCGTCGCGATCCGGGTGCGTCGGAGCCACTGACCGACCCCGACCCGGAGGCCACCATGCTTCGCTCCATCCACGTGCCGCATCCCGATCGACGAACCATCGCGGTGGTGTCGATCGGCCTCGTCGCGCTGCTGCTCGCGCTCGCCGTCACGATCGACCCACGCGGCACGCAGCCGCGTGCCGGAGACGCCTCCGCCGGTACATCCACCCCGGCCACCGGCGCTGCGCTCGACGAGCCGGGCGTCGCGAACGAGCTGTCGGGCAAGGCGTCCGGCACGCTCGGTCTCGTCGACGCCGCCGGGGATCCGGGCGTTGCTGCCGACGACGCAGCTGCGGTCGACACCGCCGTGGCATCGCCCGCGCTGGAGGGTGACGTGCCGGCGGCGGCAGGTCGCGCGGCCGACGTGGCGAGCTCGTCGTCGACGCTCGCGATGCCCGCGCTCGACACGAAGATCGTGCGCACAGGCTCGATCACCCTGCGCACGAAGCGTGCGAACTTCGAGGACGCGTGGAGCGACGCGCAGGCGGTGGCGACCGGCCACGGCGGCTACATCGTGGCGGCCTCGCGCAGCGGCGCGGGCGATTCCGCGCGGATCGGGACGATCACGATGCGGGTGCCGACGGGCCGCTTCGAGGACGCGGTGGATCGCCTGCGCGGGCTCGACCATGTCTCGGTCCGCGGGCTCGACATCAGCAGCCAGGACGTGACGCAGGAGTACGTCGACACGAAGTCCCGCCTGCGGCACGACCGCGCGGTGGAATCCCGACTGATCACGCTGCTCGCCAAGGCGAACACCGTCAGCGAGGTCCTGGCCGTGCAGTCTCGCCTCGACTCCGTGCAGGAGCAGATCGAGGTCGCTCGCGGACGCCTCCAGTACCTGGACAAGCTCACTGCCATGAGCACGATCGAGGTGGCCCTGCGCGCGCCGCGTGCCGCGGGCGACACGAAGCAGCAGGCCCAGGACGACCCGAGCGTGCTCGGCGAGGCGCTGCGCGACGCGTCCGATCGCTTCAACGCCAACATCGCGTCCGCGATCGTCTGGCTTGGCGGTGCACTGCCGGCCCTCGTGATGCTCATCGTCGCCGCGATCGTGGGACGCATCGCCTGGCGCCGATACGACCGAAACAGCCATGCAACCCCCGCCAAGGAGGACTGACGAGCGTCGATATTCCAGTTGTGTGCAGGGGCTTTTACAGTAGGTACCTAACCTAGGTAATTGCACCGATCCGGGAATCAGGACGTCGTCGCATAGTTGAGGCACAGGGAGGCAGCGAGGAGCCTCCCAGACACAGACCGGCACATGAGGCTCGTCCCGCCTCCGGCACTCGTCCCGCCGACGCCACCAAGGTCTCGTCCCACATACCTCGCACCGCGCGGCCGGAAGTCTCGTCCCGACTGTCCCACCGGCCGCACAGAGAACTCC
>JAGQUL010000114.1:6060-9386 GCA_020438525.1 Thermoleophilia bacterium
CCGTACGTTGGGGTCAAGCGGCAGGGAGAGCCGCACGCCACACGAGTTTCACGGGGAGCATGAGATGACCACCACCACCGTCACGCTGCAGCTGAACGCCACCAACGTCGCCGGCGACTGGGCCACCCGCTCGGCAGGCACGTCGCGCTCCGGCACCGGTCATCTCGGTCGCACCAGCCGCATCTTCCGCTCACGCCGCACCGACGAGGTCGCCGTCCACCTGTTCGACCTGCGCGGCGCGGTCGAGAGCATCCGCAAGTCGCCGTTCAGCTCGAGCATGGTCGAGAACCGCACCGACGCGGTCGAGGTCGGCTACGGCACGCCGCTCATGTACCACGGCATCCGATTCGCCGTCGGTCTGTGACCGACGGTCTCGGATGCGCCCGATTCGCCGTCGGTCCGTGACCCGCGCGCCCTACGCGTTCGCGGGCTCGGCAACCTCGTCCTGAGGCCACGTCGTCTCGAGCTCGCCGCCAGCGGCCACGAGCGCGTCGAACATCGCCCGATGACGCGTCACCGTCGGCAGGTCACCGCTCAGGCGCAGCTTCGAATCCAGGATTCCATCCACGAGCGACAGCTCGCCGCCGAACACCGACTTCCACCGCGCGAGCGTTCCCTCCACGACGAACGGGTTTCGAGCAGCATCCTCGACCGGCACCGTCGAGACCCCGCGACACTCGCCGGCGTTCAGGTCCAGGCGCAGCGCAGCCGCAGCCACGTCGTGCTCGGCATCGGCGTCGACCACCAGCAGCACCGGGCCGAACACCCAGTCGGCCGCCTCGGATCGCAGCGTGGGGGACGCGGACAGTGCGGAGCCGAGCTGGTCGGCCCACGACGAAGATGCAAACGAAGCGCTCATGGCGCAGATCCTACTCGCTCGCCTGCGCGCCCGCGCGCGGCACGCGCACGCCGATCGCTCCCGCAAGCACGCGGAACGTCGCCGGAGTACGCCCGACGAGCTCGCCGTCGAGCACGACGCCCTGCTCGTCGCCGTCGCCGCCCGCCGTCACCCGCACCTCCGCGGTCCGCTCCACGCGCACCAGCGGATCGTCCACGTGCTTTCCGGAGTAGATCTTCGGAAACGTCCGCAGCAGCCGCAGCCGGCCCGCTGCGGAGATCACCACCACGTCGAACAGGCCGTCGTCGATCCTCGAATCCGGCGCGACGAGCATCCCCCCGCCCATGAAGCGGTTGTTGCACACGTCGATGTCGACCACGTCGAGCTGCGCGTCGAGCCCTTCCCTGGTGGAGACGACGACGGGCCGCGGTCGATTGCGGGTCAGGCAGTTCACCGTCGCGACCGCGAACGATGCGTTGTTGCCCAGCTTCTTGAGCCTGCCCGTCACCTGCTGCACCACGTCGGCCGCCATCCCGACGTTCGCGGTCGACACGAATGCGCGCGACCGGCGACCGTCGCCGATGTCGTCGGCGCGGACCGAGCGGTCCGGGTCGGCCGCGAACGACGCCACGCCCACGTCGATCCGACGAACGTCGCCGTCGAGCACGGTCGCGATCGCGCCCCGCTCGTCCTTGGGCACGTCGAGTCCGCGCGCAAGGTCGCCGCCCGTGCCCTGGTGCACGACCCCGAGCACGATGTCGTCTCGCAGCATCCCGCTGCCGTCGGGGCGCACGCAGCCGGCAACGACCTCGCCGAGCGTGCCGTCGCCGCCCAGCACCACGAGGTCGCGGCACCCGTCCGCCACCAGCCGCCTGACGATCTCGATCGCGTCGCCGGGCCCGCGCGTCAGCTGGACCTCGACCTTCTCGCCGTCGGCCTGCAGCGCATCGACGATCGGCCGCCATCTCGTGGCGGTCCGTCCGCTGGCAGACGCTGGGTTGACGATCGCGGCGCGCATGCGCCGCGCCTACCCGGCAGCGGGCCCGTTCACGCGCCCGTGCCTCGGATCGGTGTCAGGCAGATGCCGTGGCGACCTGCTGGCCGACCGGGTGGAAGCCCTCGGTGTCGTCGATCGCGACCTCGAGTGCGATCTCGACCATCTCGTCGACCGCCTGGCGAAGCGCCTCGTCGCTGATGCGGTGGAACTCGCCGTCGACGATCACGTCGCTCACCGTGCACATCGCCGCCGCGCGCAGCTTGCGCAGCGCGGCAACGGTGAACAGCACCGCCGCCTCCATCTCCACCGCGAGCGTTCCACGATCGCTCCAGCGCTGCGCCAGCCCCTCGTCGGGCTGGTAGAAGACGTCGCTCGACACGATGTTGCCGACCGTGATCTGCCGGCCGACGGCCTGTGCTGCCTTGACCGCGCTCAGCACCATGCCGAAGTCGGCGGTCGGCGCGTGCATCTCGCCGCCGGTGTAGTTGAGCGCGGTGCGATCGGACGGGGTCGCGCTCGACGCGATCACGAGCTCGCCCATCGTCATGCCCGGTTGCAGGCCGCCACACGTGCCGACGCGGATCAGCTTCTTCGCGCCGAGCATGTTCAGCTCCTCGAACACGATCGCGGCGCTCGGGCAGCCCATGCCGGTCGACTGCACGCTGACCGGCTTGCCCTTGAACGTGCCGGTGTAGCCGAGCATGCCGCGCTCGCCGTTGACCTGCTTCGCGTCCTCGAAGAACGTCTCGGCGATGTACTTCGCGCGCAGCGGGTCGCCCGGGACGAGGACTGCCTCGGCGTAGTCGCCCTGCTCGGCTCGGAGATGGATCGGCATGGAGTCTTCCTTTCGGGGGTCGGCGCGCCGGAGCCTACCGCACCGCGAGCCGTGTGATGGTTTTCCCGTCGGATCGCTTGACGGATTGCGGATCTCGTCGTTCGCTGGGAGCAGACGACACTACGCGTGGTACGGGACTACCACGACGTCGTCCGCATTTCCGGCCGGGACGGTCGGTGCAGGTTCAGGGACGAAATGGAGCACATGATGTGCGGGACGGACTACTCGACGGGCAAGTCGTTCGTCACTCCGGTGACGAGCACTGCGACGAACACCACGCAGGTTGCGGGTGCCGCAGGTGGCGGAGACGCCACGCAGGTTGCAGGTGTCGAGGGTGGTGGTGACNNCGGCGGCGGTCGGTTCGATCAGTGAGATGCTCGCGTCGATCCTGCCGATCCTGGCGCAGCTCACTCAGATGATCACGGCGCTGGTGCAGGCGCTTGCCGGTGGCCAGCTGCTCGGCGCGCAGGTCAGCGCGGGCGGCGATTCCGCGGCGGCTGATGCGCAGGCCGGTGCCGATGCGATCGCCGGTGGCGGCGGCAACGAGTACCCCGCGTACGAGGTTCCGGTCACCGGCAGCGACGTCGCTGCCGAGAACGGCGGATCCGAGGACGTCACCGGCGGCGGCGCGCCCGGCAAGGGCAAGGAGACGTACG
>JAGQUL010000114.1:9442-10544 GCA_020438525.1 Thermoleophilia bacterium
GCAAGGGCAAGGAGACGTACGTCGGCGACGCGAATGGCGATGCCGCTCCTGGCAAGGGCAAGGAGACCACCGTCGGCGATGCGAATGGCGGTGACGTTCGCCAGACTGGCGACGACTCCGGTGTTGCGGATGCAAAGGCCGCGGTCGATGCGGCCCAGTCCGACTACAACGCCAAGGCAGTCGCGGCGTACGAGGCTCGGCAGGGCGTCAGCTCCGCGTCGGCGGCAGTCGACACCGCCAAGACGGCGTTCGCCAAGGCCGACACCGACCGCAACGCTGCCAACAAGGCGCTTCGCAACGCGGAGAACGCCTACGAGGCAGCGCGTCACGAGCACGGACATCACACCGTGGCCAAGGGCGAGACGCTCAAGTCGATTGCGGAGCACTACAACATCTCCGTGGACCGGCTCAAGGAACTCAACCCGGACCTCGACAAGGGCAAGGAGGGTAACCTCAAGGCCGGTCAGAAGCTGACGCTGCCCAAGGGCATCGGTGACCACACGGTCCGCGCGCTCAACAAGATGAACGCAGCCAAGGAGGCCTACGGCGAGGCACAGGACAAGTTCAAGGCTGCCAAGAAGGCCGTGGACGACGCCATCGCCGCACTGCAGGCCGCCCGCCAGGCCAAGAAGGATGCCGACGCGGCAGCCCAGAAGGCAAAGGAAGCCCTCGAGGCAGCCCGCAAGGCGCTCGAGGAGGCGCAGAAGGCAGCCGAGGAGGCCGCCGCCAAGAACGCGGAGCAGGCCGGCGCGGCCTGATCCTCCTCCCGAAGTAGATACGACGGGGCCCGCACCGGCACGACCGGCGCGGGCCCCGTCTCGTCTCGCGACCGGCATCGCCGTTGCTGGTCTTGGCACGCGCATGAAGCAACGGCATCGGATCGCTTGACGGATTACGGATCTCGTCGTTCGCTGGGAGCAGACGACACTACGCGTGGTACGGGACTACCACGACGTCGTCCGCATTTCCGGCCGGGACGGTCGGTGCAGGTACAGGGACGAAATGGAGCACATGATGTGCGGGACGGACTACTCGACGGGCAAGTCGTTCGTCACTCCGGTGACGAGCACTGCGACGAACACCACGCAGGTTGCGGGTGCCG
>JAGQUL010000115.1 GCA_020438525.1 Thermoleophilia bacterium
GCGAGCAACGCGGCGAGCGTGCGCATCGCGGTGCCGATCGAACCCGCGCGGATCCGATCGCGCATTAGGCGCAGCGCGCGGCGCCGCCCGGCGCGCGTCCAGCGCCACGGCAGGTCGATGTCGTGGCTCGTCAGGATTCGAAAGCGTGGGGCGTCGGCGGGCAGCGGCTCCTGCCACGGCGCGAGCCGCTCGGCCCACGACGCGGCGAGGTCGTCGACCGGTGTCGCCAGCGGATCGCCGCCGCGGACGATCGCGGAGCGGTCGGCGCGGAATCGGTCGTGCTCGTCGAAGGCGTCGGGCGGCGCAAGCTGCTCCTCGACTCGGGCGAGCCACCAGAACGTGAACGCCAGCGGATCGCGATCCGCTGGCGGTGGCGCGTCGGGGCGGAACTCCCAGGCCTCGGCGTCGGCGGGGAGCCGCAGCGCGATCGTGTCGGAATCGAGCTCCTCGGCGCTGCCCCAGACGAGCTCGGCGGGCTCGTCGCGCCCGGCGAGCCGCCATCGGCTCACGCGAATGCGCGCCAGCAACGCCTCGAGCGCCCACTTGGCGTGTGCGTGGCGGGCCGCCGGTCCATGCAGGCGCACCCGCAGCTGCGGGCGAGGCAGGTCGTCGTCGACCGTCGTGTTCGTGTCAGGGGCCATGGGGTGGCCGCATCCTCGCACGCGGAGCCCCGGCTCCAGCGCCGATCGACCGTTCGATGATCGACGACTCGACAAGCGGAGCGGCTCATCGCACCATGGGCTGGAACGCATCGCACCCGATGCGCGAGGAACAGACGTCATGGCGCGTTCGCAGCGCGCCGCACGCCACCCCTGGAGGTCGACGGGAGTGAATCCCGATCAGGTCGGAGCAGTCGGACGCGCCGCTGGCGCGAGCGGCATCTTCCACGAGCCCTCGCCGAACGGCGAGCTCGCGCCTCCACCTGCAGCGCCGCTTCCGGGAATTCCCGCGATGCCGCACGACTTCGAGCCGCCCGCGGCCGACGAGCACCTCAGGCCCGACGCCGAGCGCGGCGCCGGCCAGCTCGGCTGAGCGGCCGGCAACGTACGCACCCGAGCCCGTGGTCAGACCGTTGCGGCCAGCGAGTCCTTGACGCTTGCCAGCTGGCCGGCACTGCCGAGCATCTGGTTCTTGTGCGCGATGAACTCGGCGTAGGCCTTCATGAACGGCTTGCCCGGGCCGCGCAGGTCGAACTCGCTCGGCTTGTCGCGGAAGAACTCGCGGTGGATCGCGCACCACACGAGGCGGCCGTCGGTGTCGATGTTCACCTTGGTCACGCCGAGCTTGGCGGCGGGCAGGTACTGCTCCTCCGGCACGCCGCTCGCGCCGGGCATGTCGCCACCGGCTGCGTTGATGCGGTCGACCCACTCCTTCGGCACGCTCGACGAGCCGTGCATCACGAGCGGGTAGCCCGGCAGCAGCTTCTGGATCGCCTCGATGCGATCGAAGTGCAGGCCCTGGCCGCCGCTGAACTTGTAGGCGCCGTGCGAGGTGCCGATCGCCACGGCGAGCGAGTCGCAGCCGGTGCGCTCGACGAACTCGACCGCCTGCTGCGGATCCGTGAGCGATGCGTGCTCCTCGGAGACCTCGATGTCCTCCTCCACGCCGCCGAGCTGTCCGAGCTCGGCCTCCACGACGATGCCCTTGGCGTGGGCGCGCTCCACGACGCGCTTGGTGATCGCGATGTTCTCCTCGAAGTCCTCGTGGGACGCGTCGATCATCACGGAGCTGTAGAAGCCGCTGTCGATGCAGTCGTAGCAGGCCTCCTCGGTGCCGTGGTCGAGGTGCACGGCGAACACGGCCTCCGGGAACACCTCGTCGGCGCCGCGGATCACGGCCTCGAGCATGCGCTTGTCGGTGTAGCCGCGCGCACCACGCGAGATCTGGATGATGAACGGCGCGGCGACGCTCTCGTCGACCGGCGCGTCCGCGCCCTCGATCTTGCCGAGGTTGCCGCGAAAGAGCCCCATCGCCTGCTCGAGGTTGTTGATGTTGTATGCGCCGACCGCGTACGTGCCGTAGGCGTGGGCGAACAGTTCCTTCGTGGTGACGATCATCGCGGTCCCTCCTCAGGGGGTCGAATGGGGCAGAAACGACGCTACGGAGCCGACCCTACTACTCGAGCCGCCACTGCGCCGGGCCTCAAGTCCGCACGACCGCCAGCCGATGGTTCGAACATCGGCGTTCGCATGGCGGACGCGCGCGCACGAGAACGTCGGCCTCCGCGCCCGAGCCGTGCTCGCGCGGGCGCACGCCTGCATGCGCGATCCCACTGCAATACCCACACGCACCGCACGGAGCCGACGCTGAACCAGAGCGCACCACAGCCGGGCTGGTACCCCGACCCCGCCGGGTCCGGGGGCGTTCGATGGTGGGACGGCATGGGCTGGACCGAGCACGTCGCGCTGCCGCAGGCCGAACCCGAGCCCGAACCCGAACCCGAGGTCGTGTACCTCGATGTCGCCAGGGCACCCAGGCCCACGTTGGCCGACGACGGTGAGCTGCATCCCCGCGCGAAGGACGTGGCGTTCTCCGGCGCGCCGCGCGGACCCGTCGAGCCACCGGCCGAGCGGCTCCGGCTCGACAAGGACCGGCTGCTCGGCTTCGAAGGCATCCAGCTGGCCGGCGCAGCGGCATTGACGGTGATGTTCGCGTGGATCGCGGTGACCGGGATCCTGTCGATCGGCGACCACGGGATCCTCGGCTCGATGCTGATCGGCACTTCCGCCGCGCTCTGCGTCGCGATACCGGTCGCGATGCGTGTGGTTCGCCGCATCCAGGCGCGCACCGAGTTCTGGGCGTTCTGGTGTGCGAGCCGTGGCTACGAACCGGGGCACGCGACCGGTCCCGGCAAGATCCTGCCCGAGCTGCTCTCGCGCTCGCCGCTGCTCGGACCGCTCGAGGGGCGCGCGTTCGAGTTCGTGGCACGGCGAACGATGCTCGAGCGGCGCGAGTCGATCGTCGGGATCGAGCTGCGCACGCTCGACTCCGGACCGGGCACCCAGCCCGGCGACGCGCCGGCGAGCTGCCGGTTCGCGTTCGTGGTGATGCCGATGCCCGAGCAGGCAGCGCACCGGTGGCAGGGCGCGAGCATCCGCGGCGACCACCACTCGACGCGTCCGATCATGTTGCGGGCGATGCTCGGCCCGCTGCTGCCCGCCTCGATCCCCGACTGCCGCGTGCACCTCGCCGCAGGCGCCGAGCAGGACCCTGCCATGCTGCAGCGACTGGTCGACGCGCGTCTCGATCGGTACATCGCGGCGCATCCGATGGACATCGACATGGCCGGTGAGCTGCTGGTGGTCACCCGCGACTGCGACGACCCCCTGCACGAAGAGTTCCTCGACGACCTGTGCCGTGATGCGCTGCTGATCCACGAGCTGCTCGTCGCGGAGCACGAGCTGCCGACGCAGGCAACGCCAGAGGAGTCGGTGGCGATGCCGCTCGACGACGAGCCCGTCGTCGACCGCACTCGCGAAGGCTGGGGCGGCGGCGACGCCCAGTACTACGAGGCAGCGTAGATCCAAGGACCTCGTCGCGAGCGGGTATCCTATGTTGACACAATACAAATGATGTCGTATCAACGAGGAGATCACGCAAAACGATTGAGGTCTCCCCCATGCTTCGTCAGCTCGTAGCCGTCGCGATCGTCGCGGCGCTTCCCCTCACACTCACCGGTCCCGCCTCCGCCGACCCACTGCCGGCGCCGCCGGACCTGTGTGACCACTTGCCGCAACTCTGTACTCCAACGACAGAGCCGACCCTCGAGGACCAGTACCTCTCGGGCAAGGGACGGGGCGATTGCGAGCAGCTGATTCACGATACGGGCCTCGGGACCGTCAAGGTCACGACCTGCGTCGAGCGGGGAAGCTTCGCGACCATCTTCAACAGTCCTGGTTCGAACGACCTGCAGCCCATGGACAAGGCTCGCGCGTTCACCTGCATCGAGTCCGATCCCGACGATCCGATGCTCGGCAACTGGTCGGTCAGTCCCGTGAAGACCAAGGTGTTCAAGAAGAACGGGACCAAGATCACGGTCGGATCGAGCAAGCTGACGAACGGCTGCTACGGCTTCGGCTGGAAGTCCGTCCTCACCGGGCGCGAGAACATCTACGCCACGACGAACAAGCTGACGATCTACGCAACCGATTCGACAAACACCGTGGGAACGTACCAGTCGCTCGGCATCGTTCAGACGGCCGTTGTCGACAGCGACGTCATTCGTCTCGCGCCGCCCGGTGCCTGATCGACCGCATCGCTGCCACCGACTGATCGCCGCTGCGCCCTCCTTCGATCACGAGGAGGGCGCAGTCGCGTCATCCAGATACCGACGAGGCAGCGACCATCCGAACCTCGCCTGCCCTGTCGCGGAACACGCCGGTCAGTGCGGGGCTGAACCACGACGCGACGGCGAGCACCGCACACCCGCAGCCGATCCACCAGAGCACGAGCGAGGTGCTGACGAACGTCGCGAGTGCCGCCGCGACGGTCACGCCGGCGACCATGCCGGTGAGCTGCGCGAACATGTCGAGCGATGCGACGCGCGCGAGCATGCGCGGCTCGATGCGTGACTGCTTGGTGGACTCCCAGCCGCTGCTGAACAGGCCCATCGCGGCGCCGATAGCGGCGAATCCCGGGAGCGTGGCGAGCGGCTCGACGCCCGCGGCGAGCCCGATCGGTCCGAGCCCGCCGAGGACGAGCAGCACGCGCAGCGCGTTCATCGTCTCGGCGACCGGGCGCATGATCGCTGCAACGGCGCCGGCGATCATGCCGATCGCGGTGGCGGCGCTGATCCACGCCCAGAGCACCGATGCAGACACGCCCGCGTCGGCTGCGGCGTCGCTGGCGGCCTGCGGGCCGACCACCTGGATCGGGCCGTAGCTCACGACCACGAATCCCGCGATCAGCAGCAGGCCGTGCACGAGCCATGGATGCGACCGCACGACGCTCACCGCGGCGCGCACGTCGTCGATGCCGGTGGGGCCACCCGCGACGCGCGCAGGCGCGCGCTGCTCGACGCTCGCGGGCAGGCGGATCGCGAAGATGCAGGCGGCGCAGACCGCGAAGGTCGCGGCGTCCACGACCATGACCGGCACCGGGCCCCACGTCGCGACGATCACGCCGGCGAGCGCACCGCCCACCACGATGCCGAGGCCGCGGATCGCCTGCAGCGATCCGTTGACCTTCTCGAGCTCCTCGCTCGGCGCCACGTCCGCGACGAAGCTCATCGTCGCCGGCTGGTGCAGGGCCGTGGCCGCGCCGAACAGGATCGAGCCGGGCAGCAGCCACGTCCAGTGCGCGCCGTCGTGCGCGACGATCGCGGCAGCGAGCAGCTGCAGCACGCAGCGCGCGGCATCGCAGACGGCAAGCACGTGCCGACGGGGCATGCGGTCGACCACCACGCCCGCGGGCAGGATGCACGCGAAGATCGTGCCGACTCCGGCGAGCAGGACCATCCCGAGCGCGCCAGGGCCGCCGCCGACCGCGAACACCGCGAACCCGATCGCCACGACGAACATGCCGTCGCCGAACAGCGAGGCCCCGATGCCGCCCACGAGCAGCGTGATGTTCCGGCGCACCGGCATGCCAGTTTGTCGCGTGCGCGAGACGGAAGGTTCCACCGACACCTGCGGACTTCTGCGGATCCCGAGCGCCGAGCGGTTTGCGATCTTCGGGTCGCGGTATGCAACCGCGCGAACCATCGTCGGCGACATGGAGTGCGCCGGCCCCCGAACAGGAGTTCACGATGAGCGATTCGCTCGATGAGATGGGCCCGATCGACTACCTGCTGGTCGAGTGGCCCGACCGCCAGCCCGACGGCAGCGCGCTGCCGCACCTGATCGACCTGGTGGAGGCCGGCATCGTCCGCATACTCGACCTGGCGTTCATCACCAAGGATCAGGACGGCACGGTCGCGACCGTGGCGATCAACGAGCTCGGTGCCGAGTTCTCGATCTTCGACGGCGCATCGAGCGGACTGCTCGGGGACGACGACATCGAGGAGGCCGGCACCGCGCTGGAGCCGGGCACGAGTGCGGCGCTGCTCGTGTGGGAGAACCGCTGGGCCGCCCCGTTCGCGTCGGCGCTGCGCAGGAACGGCGCGCAGGTCGTCGCCACCGGACGCATCCCGATCCAGCAGATCGTCGCTGCGCTCGACGCCGTCGAAGCCGCAGTCTGACCCGTCCGACACGAGAACCACGAAAGGACTTCACCATGCCAGGACTCCTCCGAGGCGTCGCCCGCACCGCGGTCGTCGCAGGCACCGCCACCGCGGTGAGCAACAACGTGTCGCGCCGACAGGCAAACCGCTGGGCGCAGCAGAGCCAGGCCCAGCCCGCGTACCTCGCGCCGCAGCAGACCAACGCCCAGCCGCAGCAGGCGTATGCAGCGCCGGCTCCGGCTGCGACAGCACCGGCGATCGAGCAGGGCGGCAGCTACCAGGCACCGATCGAGCAGCTCAAGGAGCTCGGCGAGCTGCGCGCACAGGGCATCCTGACGGACGCCGAGTTCGAGGCGCAGAAGGCGA
>JAGQUL010000116.1:0-220 GCA_020438525.1 Thermoleophilia bacterium
TGGCCCAACGTCGTTACCCGGGCCCCGCGAGGCACCCCCGAATGTGAGTAAGTCCGGGATCGCCGCGATCACGCGGCCGAGCCGCTCTCGCACCTCGGCCGCGATCGGCTCGAGCTCGTCGCGCCCCACGATCGACAGCATCTGTGCAGCATCGACCGCGCTCACGATCGTGTCGCCGCTCGCGTCGTCGACGTACACGATCACGTTGCACGGCAGCAGC
>JAGQUL010000116.1:289-13461 GCA_020438525.1 Thermoleophilia bacterium
GTCGACGTCGATCTTCTTCTTGAGCGTCGCCTTCACGTCGATCTCGGTGAGCACGCCGAACCCTTCGGGCGGCAGCAGCTCCCGCACGAGCTCGACCGCCTCGTCGTAGCCGAGCGATGTCCTGGTGCTGAGCGTGTATCCGGTAGCAGTGTCCATGGTGTGGTCCTTGTCCATCTGGTCAGTGGCCGAAGCGCACGTCGGGCAGGATTCGCCTGAGCCAGCGCGGGCATGTCCACGCGGCTCGACCGGTCAGTCGCAGCAGCACCGGCACGAGCATGAGGCGGATCAGTGCCGCGTCGAGCAGCACCGCCACGCCCAGGATCACGCCCATCTCCTTCGGCGGCAGCGGCCCGCTGAGCGCGAAGGTGAAGAACACCGCGACCATCACGGCGGCCGCCGCGAAGATCACGCGTCCGGAGTGGGCGACACCGCCGACCATCGCTTCCTCGGGGTCGTTCGACTTGTCGAAGTGCTCCTTGGCGGAGGCGAGCAGGAACACCGTGTAGTCCATGCTGATCGCGAAGATCATCGCGAAGAAGAATACCGGTGCCCACGCGTTGAGGAAGCCCTGAGACTCGTAGCCGAGCAGCCCCTCGAGGTTGCCGTCCTGGAAGATCATCGTGCCCACGCCGAACGCGGCGGCCACCGCGAGCAGGTTGGTCACGACTCCCAGCAGCGCGATCAGCGGCGCCTGCAGCGCCACCAGCAGCAGCAGGAACCCGAGTGCGAGCACCACGCCGATCACCTTCGGGGTGGCATTGCCGAGCTCTGCCTCGAGGTCGTGGTTCTCCGCCACCGCTCCCCCGAGCAGCGCTCCGTCGGGCAGGTCGCTGCGCAGCCTGTCGATCGCGTCGCCGAGCTTCGGGTCGGACGGATCGACGTTCGGCACCGCCTGCAGCAGCACCTGTCCATCCTTGCCCGGCTGGGCCGGCATCACACGATCGATCGCGCTGTCGCTCGACAGCACTCGCGTGACCTGCTCGGCCTGATCCGCGTCGGCGACCACCTGGAGCGCGCCGGGTGCACCCGTACCGAACGCATCCTGCACCGCCACGTAGCCGATGCGGGACGAATCCTGATCGGGCACGACCTTGATCGAGGGCATGCCGGTGTCGATGTTCAGCACCGGGATCGCCAGCGCCACGAGCACCGCAACCGATGCCAGGCCGAACGCCCACGGATGCTTCCAGAGGGTCTTGCCCCAGGCCTCGAACCGCTTCGATCGGTGCTCGCCCTGGTGCACCCACGGCAGCGAGAGCGCGTCGACCTTGCGGCCGAGCTTGCCGAGCACCGCAGGCAGCAGCGTGAGCGACGCGGCCAGCACGAACATCACGCTGACCATGATCCCGAGCGCCATCGATCGGAACGCCGGGCTCGGCACGAGCATCACTGCCGTGAGCGACACCAGCACCGTCAGCCCGCTGAAGAGCACCGCCTTGCCGGCCGTGTCCATGGTCTGTCCGACCGCCTCGCGGATGCTCAGGTGCGACCCGAAGTACGCACCGCGGAAGCGATGCACGATGAACAGCGCGTAGTCGATGCCGAGCGCGAGCGCGAACATCAGTGCGAAGTTCATCGCCCAGATCGAGATGTCGAAGACATGCGTGCCCAGGTAGAGCATGCCCGCAGAGGCGACGAGCCCGAGGATCGTCAGCATCAGCGGAAGCCCGGCAGCGACGAGCGACCCGAACGCGAGCAGCAGGATCGCCATCGTGACGGGCCACGAGAACATCTCCGACTTCATCATCGCGTCGCGGTTGGCCTCGTTGAAGTCCGACCACATGCCGCTTGATCCGGTCAGGTCGGCGCGAACGTTCCCGTGACCGGCAGCGGAGATGTCGGCCTTCAGGTCGTTGGCGGCCTCGACCATGTCCTTGGTCGAGCCCTTCGCACCCGCCATCACGATCGCGGTGTGTCCGTCCTGGCTGATCGACACGCCCTGCTGCGGCGGCACCGCATCACCGACCTGCGTCGATTCATCGAGCAGCGCGACCACGTCGTCGACGGTCGCACCGAAGTCGCTCCCGGCGATCGTCTCGTCCTTGGAGTGGACGACGACCATGAACGCGGCACTCGACTGTCCGGCGAAGTTGGCATCGATCAGCTCGCGCGCCTGCACCGACTCGGAGCCGGTCGCCTCCCAGCCGGCTCCGGAGAGCGCGGTCTCCACGCGTGGCGCGAAGAAGCCAAGGCCGATCGCGATGATCACCCATGCGACCACGACGATGCGCATGTGGTCGACGGTCCAGGCGCCGAAGCGACCCATCGGGCCGAGCACGACGGGCTCGTGGGGCGAAGCGGGCAGGTCGTCGTCGCCCGGCTGCATCGAGGCAGCTGGAGGAGTGGTGGTGGTCGTCATCGTGGGCAACCTCGCTGGATTCCGAAGACCTTCTCGAGCACGAGCGATGCAGGGCATGCGCCGGTGGCGACGTACATCCACTGGCTCGCGGCCACGAAGGCGACGAGCAGCAGGAACCATGCGGACACGAACACGCTCAGCAGCACGCCGAGCAGGGTCACGGATCCGGCCATGGCGAAGAGCACGCGCTCGAGCGGCCATGTCCGGTTCGTGGTGGGCGGGGTGGTCATCGAGTAGCCTCCTCGAGAAGCTGGTTGAGTTCGCCGAGCTGGCGCTGGAGGGTTCCGCAGACCTCGTCACACAGCCGGAAGACCGTGTCGTCGACGATGCGGTAGCGGGACTGGTTGGCGACCTTTCGACGGGCGACGATGCCCGCGTCGAGCAGCACGCCAAGGTGCTTCGACACGTTCTGCTGGCTGGCCTCGGTCAGCTCGACGAGCTCCGAGACCGACAGCTCGGTGTCGCGAAGGTGGGTGAGGATCCGGATCCGCATCGGCTCGCCGATCACGCGAAAGCGGCGCGCGATCAGCTCGACGAGCTCATCCGGTAGAGGTTCTGGCAGTGCCATGGTTGGGCGCTCCTGCGTTCAACAACTATACAACTGAACAGTAGTATAGCGGTGTTTGTTGAGCGCGCAACCCCGGGCGCGCCAGCGACCCCGTTTCACGTGGTGCACGTAACGAAAGTGGGCGTATGGCCGCACTTCGTTACGTGGGTGTCGCAGGGGGGGTGCGTTTCGCGTGGTGCACGTAACGAACGTGGGCGTATGGCCGCATTTCGTTACGTGGGTGTCGGAGGGGAGGAGCTCGGTCGTGACCGCGGCCGCGGCCGGAGGCGGCCGCCGCGCGGGCTCGCCACTACGCACCCGCGCCGTGTGCGCGGGAGGATTCTCCAATGTTCACTCGTCGCGTCGACTCCGCGTCCGGTTCCGCTCCCGTCGTGCCCGCGCCGCCCACGCGGCCACCCGCACCGCCGCAGTCCGCGGCGGACGTGGCGGCGGCCAAGCCGAACCCGGATGCGATACCGGGCGAGCACATCGTCGTGTTCCAGCCGGGCGTGACCCGGTCGGAGCAGGCTGCGATCCTGCAGGCCGTGCGCCCGACCGCGATCGAGGAGCTGCCGCTCGTCAACGGGATGCTCGTGAAGACCGACCCTGCTCGCGCCTTCGACCTCGACGCCCTGGCCGATGCTCCCGGCTCCAAGGTGAGCTACGTCCAGCCCAACTACCGCCAGCACCTGCGCGGCGGCGAGGGTGCCGCGACGCCGCTGCCCCCGAGCGAGGTCGCCGCGGCGACCACGCGCGCTCGCGAGCACGCCGGACCGGGCGGACCTGCCGGCGATCCGCTGTGGGAGAAGCAGTACCACCTCGAGAACCACGGCCAGACCAACGGCCGGCCGGGAGTGGACGTCAAGGCCGCCAAGGCGTGGGAGCAGTCGACCGGCAGCGGCGTGATCGTCGCGGTCGCCGACACGAACATCGACATCGAGCACGAGGACCTCGCCCCGAACGTCTGGACCAACCCGGGCGAGATCGCGGGCAACGGGATCGACGACGACCACAACGGCTACGTCGACGACGTGCATGGCTGGAACTGGAGCGCCAGTTCGAACCGGCCCCAGGACGGCAACCAGTCCCACGGCACGCACACCGCCGGGCTCGTCGCAGCGGCGATGGGCAACGGCAAGGGCAGCGCGGGAGTCGCGCCCGGCGCGAAGATCATGCCGCTCTCGGTGCTCACTCGCGACAGCACCACCGCCAATGCGATCAAGGCATTCGCGTACGCCGTGGCCAACGGTGCGAACGTGATCTCCAACTCGTGGGGCAACAACACGTTCGAGCCGGCGCTCGCGGAGGCGGTGAAGAAGACCACCGATGCAGGGGTGTCGGTCGTCGTCGCCAGCGGCAACGAGCACTGGGACACGGGGATCCACGGCTCGTACCCCGACAACTACCCGGGATCGATCTCGGTCGCTGCCAGCAACAAGTACGACAACAAGCCGACGTACTCCAACTTCGGCACCGTGACGGTCGATCTCGCGGCTCCCGGCGACGAGATCTTCTCGACCCTGCCCGGCGGCAGGTACGGCTACATGAGCGGCACCTCGATGGCGGCTCCGGTCGTGAGCGGGATCATCGCGCTCGTCAAGGCGCGCTACCCGCAGCTGTCGAGGCAGGAGGTCGAGCAGCGCGTGCTGCGCTCGGTGCAGCGCTACGGCACTGCTGCGGCCTGGAACACGCTCGTGGCGAGCGGAGGCCGCGCGGACGCGGAGGCCGCGCTCACGCCGATCGCCGCGCCCGGTGCGCCGTATCCGACCGACGGCGCCGTGGTGGGTTCGCCCGTGCGCGTCGACTGGAACGCGGACCTGCTCGACGGCCAGCGCTTCCACGTGCAGGTCTCGACCAACGTCGATGCGTCGAGCGCGGTCAGCGAGGACTTCGAGTCCGGGGCAGCGAATCGCGCGTTCACCATGAGCGGCGACAAGCCGTGGAAGATCGACGACGCGATCGCCCGATCCGGGTCGAAGTCGTTCAACGTCGAAGGCCTCACCTACAACCACTCCGCCCGCCTGGAGCTGACCGAGACCATCACCGAGCCGACCGAGCTCAGCTTCGACTACACCGCAGGCCGCGGCGGCGAGCTGTCGTTCTTCATCAACCGCGACCTGCAGTTCGAGCCCGTGTACGGCGAAGGCTGGAAGCAGTTCCGCACGACGCTGCAGCCGGGCACCTACACCTTCACGTGGCTCGCGGCCGGTGCCAGCAGGCAGTCGTCGCCGATCGCGATCGACGGACTGCGTATCGGCAACGTGAGCGATGCGACGTGGACCGATCTGGGTACCACCGAGCCGGGAACCACCGGCATGTTCTGGACGCCCGACGCCGCCACGGAATCGGCCGCGGTTCGTGTGAAGGCCGACAACGGTCGCTTCGAGGGCGACTGGGTCGCCGGCGATCCGTTCGAGGTCGTGCTCAAGTCGGGCGGCAAGCGCCCGTAGGGGTGGGTGCTACGCCGGTTCGGGCTGGCCGGCCGCGGCGGGCGCGCGCCAGCGCGCGAACTCGGGCACGCGCCGAGCCAGGACGACCATTCCGCCGATCACGCCAAGGCCGCCCAGCAGCGACGTGACCCGGATGCCGAGCAGCTCGCCCATGCTGCCGCTCACGAAGTCGCCGACCGGCGGCCCGCCGGTCACGACCATGATGTGCACGGCGCTCATCCGGCCGCGCAGCTCGTCTGGGACGATCGTGAGCAGGATCGTCTGGCGGAAGATCGCGCTCACCATGTCGGCCGCGCCCGCGAGCGCGAGCAGCAGCAGCGCCAGCCATAGCCAGGGCGACAGCGCGAACAGTGCGATGCAGCCGCCCCACGCCGACACCGCGAGCAGCACGGCCAGCCCCTCGCGCCGCACGTTGCGGAACACGCCCATGAACAGCAGTCCGACCATCGCGCCCGCCGACGGTGCCGCGACGAGCAGCCCGAAGGTCATCGCCCCGCCGCCGAACACGTCGTGCGCGTAGGCGGGGAACAGGGCGCGCTGCTGGCCGAGGATCATCGCGATCAGGTCGGCCCAGAACGTCGCCGCGAGCACCGGCCGTGCGCCCACGAAGCGCACGGCCTCGACGATCGACGACAGCTCGAACCGGCGCCGCGACTCCGGCACCAGCTTCGGCAGCTGCAGGAACATCACGAATGCGAACACGAACGTCGCGGTGTCGAGCAGGTACGCCGCCGGCAGGCTGACCTGCGCGATCAGCACGCCGCCGAGGATCGGTCCGAACGTGCGTCCCGACTGCGTGAGCACCTCGCGCAGCTGCACCGCGCTGCGCAGCGTCGCCTGATCCACGAGCATCGGGATCACCGCAGTGCGTGCAGGGCCGTCCACCGCGGCGAACGACGACGACACCGCGGCGAGCGCATACAACGCCCAGAGTGGTGGTGAATCGTGGGTCGCGAGCCAAGCGAGCGTGAGGCTCGTGGCGGCCATCGCGACCTGCACCAGCACGAGCAGCCTGCGCCGGTCCATCGCGTCTGCGATCGCGCCGCCCATCAGTGCAAGCGTCAGCGTCGGCACCACCATCACCAGACCGAGCAGCCCCACGTTCAGCGTGCTCTTCGTGAGGTCGTAGACCTGGTAGAAGAGCGCCACGAGCGTGACCTGCGACCCGATCGAGCTCACGAGCTGCGCGCTGAAGAGCTTGCGGAACGGCGCGCTCACGCGCAGCGCGGTCGTGTCGAGCGTGGCGCGGGCCAGACGCTGACGAAGGGTCGGTCGTTCGGAGCTCATCCGAGCAGGATACTTACTGATCCCGCGAGTTCTGGACGAAGCCCGTCGCGATCATCGACGGAAGCCCGATGAATCCCAGAGCGCCGAGCATGGCGTCGGGTCGAGTCGCCGGTGAGCGCAGGAGCAGCGCGCCGATGCCGGCGGTCGTTGCCAGGCCGAACCCTGCGACGATCCCGGCGGTGCGCCTGAGCGACGGATCATCGTTGGTGAGCGCAACCACTCCGCCGCCGAGGGTGGCCATTCCGAGCACGCCGCCGGCTCCGATTGCAAGCGCTTCGCGCATACCTGCTGAGATCTGCATGGCTTCGTCCCCTGTGGCTCCGCTCCCTGCCTGCTTGTCGAGCTTCGCGCGCGTACGGTTGCAGCGCAGCGTCACCAGCCGAGCATGGGGGCGAGGCGCCCGAGGCTAGCCCTGCACCAGCTTGCGGTACTTGATGCGGGTGGGCTCGAGCGCGTCGGGACCCTTGCGACGCTTGAGGTCCTCGGCGTACTGCTCGAAGTTGCCCTCGAACCACACGACCTCGCTGTCGCCCTCGAACGCCAGGATGTGCGTCGCGAGGCGGTCGAGGAACCACCGGTCATGGCTCACCACCACCGCACAGCCAGGGAAGTGCTCGATGCCTTCCTCGAGCGAGCGCAGCGTGTCGACGTCGAGGTCGTTCGTCGGCTCGTCGAGCAGCAGGACGTTGCAGCCTTCCTTGATCAGCTTCGCCATGTGCACGCGGTTGCGCTGACCGCCGGAGAGGTCACCCACGCGCTGCTGCTGGTCGGAGCCCTTGAAGTTGAACTTGCCGACGTACGCGCGGCTCGAGATCTCCTTGCCGACCATCTCGATCATGTCGTGGCCGCCGGAGATCTCCTCCCACACGGTCTTCGACGGGTCGAGCGCGTCGCGTGACTGGTCGACGTAGCCCAGGTCGACGGTGTCGCCGATCGTGATCGTGCCGCTGTCGGGCTGCTCCTGCCCCACCAGCAGCCGCATCATCGTCGACTTGCCGGCGCCGTTCGGGCCGATCACGCCCACGATCCCGCCGCGCGGCAGCGTGAACGACAGGTCCTCGAAGAGCAGCTTGTCGCCGTACGCCTTGGTGACCTTGTCGAACGTCACCACCTCGTCGCCGAGCCGCTTGCTCATCGGGATCTGGATGATCGATCCGCCCACGTCGGCGGTCTTCTGCTCGGCCACCATCTGCTCGTAGTTGGCGATGCGTGCCTTGCTCTTGGACTGGCGCGCCTTGGGCGACATCTTGATCCACTCGAACTCGCGCTCGAGCGTCTTCTGGCGCGACTGGTCGGCCTTCTCCTCGAGGCGCATGCGCTCGGCCTTCTGCTCGAGCCAGCCGGTGTAGTTGCCCTTCCACGGGTAGTACTTCTGCCGATCCAGCTCGAGGATCCAGTCCGCGACGTTGTCGAGGAAGTAGCGATCATGGGTGATCGCGATCACGGTGCCGGGGTACTTCGCCAGATGCTGCTCGAGCCACAGCACGCTCTCGGCATCGAGGTGGTTCGTGGGCTCGTCGAGCAGCAGCATGTCGGGCGCGCTCAGCAGCAGCCGCGCCAGCGCGATGCGGCGCCGCTCGCCGCCGGAGAGGTTCGTCACCGGCAGGTCGCCGTCGGGCACGCGCAGCGCGTTCATCGCCACGTCGATCGCGGTGTCGAGGTTCCAGCCGTCGCCGTGGTCGATGAACTGCTGCAGCTCCGCCTGCTCGGCAAGCAGCGCATCGAAGTCGGCATCCGGATCGGCCATCGCCATCGACACTTCGTTGAAGCGCGCCAGCGCGTCGCGCATCGGCGCCAGGCCGTCCTCGACGTTCTCGCGCACGGTCTTCGACTCGTCGAGCTGCGGCTCCTGCTCGAGCAGGCCGACGGTGAAGCCCTGGGTGAGCTTGGCATCGCCGGTGAACTCGTCGTCCAGGCCGGCCATGATGCGCAGCAACGACGACTTGCCCGACCCGTTCGGGCCGATCACGCCGATCTTGGCCCCCGGGTAGAACGACAGGGAGATGTTCTCGAGCACCGTGCGGTCGGGCGGGTAGTGCCGGGCGAGCTTGTAGCACGTGTAGATGAACTCGTGAGCCATGGATCCTCCTGGGTTCCGCCCGAGGCTAACGGCGGGTCAGGTCAGGCGGCCGGGGCGACCGGCGGCAGGCCGGTGACGACCCGTTGCTCACGGGCGTCGAGCAGCGCCTTGCCCACGACGGCGACGAGGATCAGCGAGCCACCGATCAGCGTGGAGGTCGCCGGCCGCTCCGCCAGCACGAGGAACGCCCAGATCGGCACCAGCACCATCTCGGTCTGGGCGAACACGGTCATCGCGGCAGCGGGAACGGAGCGCGACGCACTGTTGTACAGCAGCGTGCCGCCGACGATGAACAGGCCGCCGTGCACGAGCGCGAGCGTCACGTCGAGCGCCGGAGGTGCGAGGGGCCTGCCGTTCGCGAGCGTGACCGCGCCGCAGATCCCGATCATGATGACCGCGTAGCCCGGCAGCACCGGCGCCCAGTCGCGCCCCGGCGCGGACCGCACGATCGCGGTGTAACAGGCGAATCCCACAGCCGCGGCCAGCGCCGCCACATCACCCATCAGGTCGCCGACCTCGAGGTCGCCTGCGACCATGATCGCGAGCCCGGCGAACGCCAACCCGATCGCGAACCCGGTGCGCCGGTTGAGCCGCTCGTCGAGGAACAGGCGCGCCACCACCACGCCGAACAACGGCGTCGTCGAACCGAGGAACGCCGCATTCGCGGCGGTCGTCGTCTTCACCGCGTACACGAAGCCGATCGACGCGAGGAGCAGCATCAGGTTGGCGGCGATCATCCGGCGACCGCTCGTGAACGCCTCGACGACCCGGTGCGGCCGACGTTGGATCAGCGCCATCGACTCGACGACGACGATGATCCCGACCGAGCGCCAGATCAGGTACTGGAACGCATCGGACCCGTCGGCCAGCCGCGCCGTGACCGCCCCGAAGCTCCAGATCGCGCCCGCCGACAGTGCCATCAGCGAACCGATCGTCGCCGCGGTCGCCTTGCTGTTGTGCTCCACCAGTCCCCTCCGCCGAGCGACGCTACCGTCGGGCGGCGGTCAGCCGATGGCCGGAACCGGAACCGGAACCCGGACCAGCTGCCGGAACCGGTCGACGCCGAGCCCGAGGCTCTCGCGGAGCGACTCGCGCAGCAGATCGCGGTAGCGCTCGGCGGGGTGCGACACGCCGAACAGGGTGTGCTGGATGGCCAGCCCGTCGCGCAGGGCCATCAGCCGCTCCGCTGCGGTCCCCGGCTCGCCGCACGCGAACTCGCGCGCGGCGTTGCCCTCCTCGATCAACTCGACGAGCACCGCGTACTCGTGCTCGTTGAGGTCGTCCATCACGTCGCGAATCGCCGGGTCGCGCCGCGTCTCGCCCCAGGTCTCGATCCACAACAACCACGATGCGTCGGGATGGTCGCGGGGGAGCGACCCGGTCAGCACCCGCTCGAGGCGTGTGGTCGCGGTGCCCTCCGCGGCGGCGATCGACTCGCGCAGCCGCTTGTCGTCGGCGGACGCAGCGCGCAACGCCGCCGCGATCAGCTCGTTCTTCGACGAGAAGTGGTAGTGGACCAGTGCGGTGGAGACACCGGCGACGCGCGCGACGTCGGCGATGGTCATCTTCGTGTAACCCACGTCGATGATCATCCGGAGCACGGCATCGAGGATGGTGGCCTTGCGCTCGTCGGCGGTCGGTCGCGGCACCGTTCCAGCGTAGTCGTGACGACTCCATAGCCTCCGTGATGTGATGACCCGAGCCCTCGACGGCGGCGCCGTCCTCGCCGCCGCCGACTTCCTCGCCCATCTGCGCCGTCACCCGCAGATCGTCGACGACATCCCCGAACCGTTCCGTCCCGCCACCCTCGACGACGGGTACCGCGTCCAGGCGGCACTGATCGACCGACTGCTCCCGCCGGGCAGCCGGTGCGTCGGCTTCAAGGTGGCCTGCACCAATCGGATCGCCCAGCAGGCGCTCGCGATCGACCGCCCGCTCTTCGGGCGGCTCCTCGCCCACGCCGTCCACGGCGACGGCGCCGTGCTCACCGCCGCCGACTTCACCCATCGTGTGATCGAGTCGGAGTTCGCGTTCCGCATCGGCCGCGACGTGCCGCGGCGACCCGACGGTCACAGCGTCGACACCGTCGCCGACTGCATCGACGCCGTCGTCCCCGCGATCGAAATCGTCGATCACCGGTTCGTCTCGTGGACCGTCGGCGCGCCGCAGGTGGCGGCCGACAACGCGATCCACGGCTGCTGGGTGCGTGGCCGAGCCCTCACCGACTGGCGCGACCTCGATCTCGCCGGGGCGGCCGTGCGCGTGTGCCGCAACGGCGCGCTCACGAGCACCGGCTCCGGTTCCGCCGTGCTCGGTCACCCGCTCGAGGTGATGCGCTTCCTCGCCGACGAGCTCCCGCGCTTCGGGCTCGACCTCCGTGCCGGCGACCTCGTCACGACGGGTGTGACGACCGACGTGTTCGAGGCGGATGCAGGTGACTCGCTCGTCGCCGAGTTCGACGGTGTCGGCACCGTCGCCGTGAACTTCGTCTGACCGCTCGTCCGATCGACCCGATCGACCCGATCGACCCGATCGACCCGATCGACCCGATCGACCCGGTCCGTGCGGTCGGTACGGTCGCACCCGCCGGTGCGCTGCCAGACTCGACGCGTGACCGTCTCGCTCGCTGCCGGACCCTCGATCGCCGCCATCCCAGGTCCGTCCGTCGTCCCCCAACGCGTCCTCGAGGCGATGGCGCGCCCGATGCCCGACATCTACGCCGGCGATCTGCTGGGCGCCACCGACGAGCTGTTCGACGCCCTTCCCGCCATCGCCCGTACCCGACAGCGCGGGTTCGTCGCGATCGGGAACGGTCATGCCGCGTGGGAGATGTCGCTCACCAACACGCTGTCGCGGGGCGACCGCGTCCTCGTCCTGGAGTGCGGACGGTTCGCCCAGGTGTGGGGCGAGATGGCGACGTTCAACGGGCTCGAGGTCGAGCTGATCACCGCGCCGTTCGGGCGCGCCGTCAGCCCCGAGATCGTCGCCGAGCGGATCGCGGCCGACTCCGGTCGCGACATCAAGGCGGTGCTGCTCGCGCACGTCGACACCGGCTCGTCGATCCGCAACGACGTGCCGGCGATGCGCCGGGTGCTCGACGACGCCGACCACCCGGCGCTGCTGATGGTCGACTGCATCGCCTCGCTCGGGTGCGAGCGGTACGAGATGGACGGGTGGGGCGTCGACATCACCGTCGGTGCGTCGCAGAAGGGTCTCATGACGCCGCCGGGGCTCGGGCTCGTCTGGGCGAGCGAGCGAGCGATGGCGGCACACCGCACGGCCGACCTGCGCACCCGCTATTGGGACTGGACCCAGCGTGCGCTCGACGGGCCGCACTACCTCCGCTTCTGCGGCACACCACCGGTCGCCCACGTCTTCGGGCTCGTGGAGGCGCTGCGGATGATCGCCGACGAGGGCATCGAGGCACGGTGGGCACGCCACCGCGCGCTCGCCGACGCGGTCCGCGCTGCCGTCGACACGTGGTCGACACCCGGCGGCCTGTCGCTGTACGCGGACGAGCCGGCCGAACGCGGCGACCCGGTCACGGCGATCCGTGGCGGCGACATCGACGTCGCCCGCCTCGCCGCGATCTGCCGCGACGACTGCGGCGTCACCCTGGGCGTCGGCCTGGGTGACCTCGAGGGCCGCGGCTTCCGCATCGCGCACATGGGACACGTCAACGCGCCGATGGTGCTCGGCGTGCTCGGCACCGTCGAGGCGGCGCTCACGTCGATGGGGGTGCCCCTCGGCAGCTCGGGCGTCGCCTCCGCCGCCCGGGTGCTCGCCGGCGCGCTCGCTGCGTGACAACCGTCCCCCGGGCGCGCGGTTGACACGGCGCCGGGGAGGGGACAGATTCGGGGTATGACCGACGAGGGCCTGCGGCTCCGCATCCCGGAGCCGGCTCGGGGTGACCGGCCTGCGGAGCGGGTGCGGTTCATCAGCCCGGCGGGTGAGATGAAGCGGCCGACGCTCGACGAGAAGGTCGAGCGGGTGGCGCTGATGCGCAAGCAGCTCGTGCGGGTGATCGACGACGACGGGACGGCAGTGGGCGAGTGGGTGCCCGATCTGTCGGTGGCCGACAAGGTGCGGGGCTTGCGTGACATGGTGACGTTGCGGAGCTTCGATGCCCGACTGTTGCGGGCGCACCGTCAGGGGAAGATCTCGTTCTACATGCAGGCGTTGGGGGAGGAGGCGATCGCGTGTGCGCAGCAGCGTGCGCTCGAGCCCGGTGACATGCACTTCCCGACGTACCGGCAGCAGGGTCTGTTGATCGCGGCGGGCTATCCGCTGCTCGACATGATCAACCAGGTCCTGTCGAACGCGCACGATCCGATCCGTGGTCGGCAGCTGCCGGTGATGTACTCGTCGAAGTCGCACGGGTTCTTCTCGATCTCGGGGAACCTCGCGACGCAGTACATCCAGGCGGTGGGGTGGGCGATGGCGTCGGCG
>JAGQUL010000117.1:0-138 GCA_020438525.1 Thermoleophilia bacterium
GATGCGGGTGCAGGCGAGCATCGCGGCGGGCAGCTCGATCGTCATCGGCATGAAGATCGCGACGCGGTCGCCCCGCTGCACGCCGAGGTCCTTGAGCACGTTCGCGAAGCGCTCGGTCAGCGCGAGCAGCTCGGCGTA
>JAGQUL010000117.1:230-4618 GCA_020438525.1 Thermoleophilia bacterium
TGAGCTCGCCGCCGACGAACCACTTCGCAAACGGCGCGTCCGACCAGTCGAGGACCTGCTCGTACGGGGTGATCCAGTCGAGCTTGTCGGCGAAGCCCGCCCAGAACGCCTGCGGGTCGGCGGCGGCCTGCTCGTAGATCGCGGGATCGGTGTAGTTGGCCTGGCGGACGAACTCGGCAGGTGGCGCGAACGTGCGCTCCTCGCTGAGCAGGTTCTCGATCGCGTCGCCCGTCGGAACGGTCGTTGCCTCGGCCATCATGCATCTCCCTCGCGCTGTGGACACCACTGCAGCGCGCCCCCATCGTGCTCCCCCGGGCGCGTCGATGCGACGATTCTATGCGCATTGAGCGCTCGGCCGCAGCAGCAGCCCGAGGCGCGGGCGATGGTCAGGCGCGGATCACGACCGGCACGCCGAGCAGTCCGCGCAGACCCGCCTTGCGGACGATCGCATCGACGGTCGCGTTTGCCGCGCGCACGCAGCCGTGGCTTGCGGCGGTGCCGAGCGGGGTCTTGAGGCTCTCGCCACCGCGTCCGTGCAGCCCGATCCGGCCGAGGCCCTCGTCGACGCGGCTGTGCTCGGTGGTGGCGATCTGCCAGGTGCCGGTGAAGTCGCTCGCGTCACCACGCTTGGCGTCGTAGATCGCGAACGGCGCGGCGCTCGGGCTCTTCGGCGTGGGGGTGCTCGGCTTGCCGATCACGACGGGGCGGTTGAGCACCAGGCGCGTGCCTCGGTACATCCGCACGCGCCGATCCGACAGGTCGATCTCGACCTGCCAGCGCAGGCGCTGCGCGATCACGTAGTCGCGGTCGACCCAGCCGCTGCGCAGGCGCGGCGCGGCGGGCAGGCGCACCTGCAGGTAGCAGCGCGAACCGACCTGGCGCGCGTTGAGCACGAGGTACCACGCCTCGATCCCGGTGTGCTCGGTCGACTGGGTAAGCGTGCCGTTCTTCGCACCGCGGCCGGGGCCGGTCGTGGTCTTCACCGTCACGAGCGCCGGCCGGATCCGCCACGCGTTGCTGCGTGACTTCCACTGGTAGGCCACGTTTGCGCGATCGGCGCCGAGCGGGTGCTCGCAGGAGCCTGCGGGCACCGCCGCGGTCGCCGCGGCCGGCAGCAGCAGCGCGGCTGCGGTGGTGGTGAGCGTGACGAGCGTTCGGAGCGTGGTTCGCATCGGTGGTCCTTGCAGGCAGGTCTGTGGAGCGATTCGTGACAGGTGGGGGGCGGGCGTCAGCCGGCGAGCTTGAGCACGCCGAGCCGGGTGGCGCGGATGCAGACGCCGTCACGCGCGGACGCAGAGCCGCCGGTCGATGCCACGGCCGTCGCGCGGTTGCTCACGCACATCCGGCTCGCGACGCTCGCCGCGCGCATCGTGTAGCGGTAGGTGACGGTTCGCCCGCCGCCGAGCGCGCGCACGGTCCAGCACAGCTGCCCGTTGCGCATCGTCGCGCCGCGCGGGCGGGTCGTGAACGCGAGCTGCGTCGGCGGGGTGTCGCACACGCGCAGGTTGCGCACCGCGCTCTGGCCGCGGTTCGTGACGCGGACGGTGAACGTCACCACCGCGCGGGAGCCGATCACGTTGCGGTTGGACGCCTTGCTCATGCGCAGGCTCGCCGGGGTGGGCGCGGGCGTCTCGATCGGCGTGGGCGGCTGGTAGATGCCCACGTCGAAGGTGCGGTCCTCGCCGCTCGGCGTAGTGACGCACGGGATCGTGGCATCGCCCGAGGCGGTGGCGAACCCGTCGGAGTCGAGGCCGCGATCGGCGCCCTGGCCCACGCGGGTGACCGTCCACCCGTCGGGCAGGTCGACGCTCACCACGCACGCCGTGGACGGCTCGAGCCCGCAGGCGATCCAGCGGCCGCTCGAGTCGGTGGTGGCGGTGCCGATCACGTGGCCGGCGGCGTCGGTGACCGTGATCGGTCGACCCTCGACCGGCGTCTCGGTGGGGTCCTGGATGCCGTCGTGGTCGTCGTCGTGCCAGACGTAGTCGCCGATGCACACGAGCAGCTCGGTGGTGTACGTGTAGGTGACGCACGCGCTCGCGGTGGCGACCGTGGTCCACTTCAGGTCGTGGTTGCCGGAGAGGTTGTGGTGCGTGAGCGCCGCGGCGGTCGCGGGCAGCGACACGGTGCCCGCGCCGGTCCACGCCGCCGGGTTCGATGCGGTGCCGAACGCCGCGGCGCGACCCACGCCGAAGCCGCCCGTCGCGCCGCTGGTGCCCGCGTAGTCGGTGGTGCCGTCCCAGGCGGTGAAGCTGTAGGTGCGTCCACCGGCAGGCAGCGATGCTGCGGCGGTGGTCACTCCGGGGATCACGAGCTGCGCGTCGGCGTTGTCGAGCGTGAGCGTCACCGTCTGCGGCTCGTTGTCTTCGGACTCGACGCGGTAGTCGCTCGTGATCGACAGATCCCACGACACCGTCACCGCAGTGAGCGTGCCGCCCGGGACGTTGAACTGCGGCAGCTGCAGCGCGTGCGTCCAGTTGGTGCGCGAGGAGTGCTGGTCGCAGCTGGTCGCGCTCTGGTGGGTCACGGTGAGCGCGCTCGCGCTGCCCGGTGCGATCGCGAACAGGGTGGTCGTCACGGCCGCGAGCGCAAGCACGCGGCGAAGGCGGGTCACCGGCATGGGTCGGCTCCTAAAACGGCGGGGAGATTGCAGCACATATGCTGCACATACATGAGCGCGAATGTATCGCTCAGCTCGGACGCAGTGCCGCTGGAGCGCCGAGCGGCGGGCCTTCAGTTTGCTCCTCGTTCGGCCGATGATGCATCGATGTCTCGTCGTGCCCTCAGATGCGCGCTCCGCGTGCTCGTGCTTACGTGCGCATGCATGTCGATGCTTGCAGCGGCGACGAGCGCGGTGGCGGCGACGAGCTTCGAGCGCCCGCCGCTGAGCATCGATCGATCAGACGTGTCGCTCAGCGATGGCGAATGGGACGAGCTGCAGGAAGCCTTGCGTCAAACGCGACGACACTCACCAGCGTCGTTCGCGGGAGCCGCGAAGGAACTGGGCCGCGCGGCACCTGCCGCAGACGACAACTGTGGCGGGACGGTCGCGGTGGGAGATGTCAACGGCGATGGACGCGCGGACATCGCACTGGGGTGCGTCGGTGACGATACCGGCGCGTCAGGTGCGGGAAGCGTGGTCGTCCTCACACGCAACGCCGCGAACAGCGGGTTCAACGCCGGCATCGAGCTGGGCCACCCCGCCCCTGCCGCAGGTGACGGCTGTGGGGGTTCGGTTGCGGTGGGCGATGTCAACGGCGACGGGCGCGCAGACATCGCCATGGGCTGCGACAGTGACAACGCCCCTTCGAACTCGGGGAGCGTGATCGTGCTGACCCGCAACGTCGCAAACACCGGCTTCAACGCAGGAAGCCTCCTTGTTCATCCCGATGCTTTCGCCAACGACTTCTGCGGCACGTCGGTGGCGGTGGGAGATGTCAACGGCGACGGACGCGCAGACATCGCCATGGGCTGCACCGGTCGCGATCTTGGAGTGGGGGACGAGGGGATCGTGGTCGTGTTCACGCGCGATGCTGCGAACACCGGCTTCGACGCAGGCATCGAAGTCGGCCACCCAACCCCCGGCACCGGAGACGCCTGTGGCTCCTCGGTGGCGATGGGCGACGTCAACGGCGACGGGCACGCAGACATCGTCACGGGCTGTCAAACCCGCAATGCCGGCGCGGCAGGGTCGGGAAGCGTGGTGGTACTCACACGAAACGCTACGAACACCGACTTCGACGCAGGGATCGAGCTGAGCCACCCAACACCCGCTGCAAACGACAGCTGCGGCGCGTCGGTGGCGATGGGTGATGTCAACGGCGACGGGCGCGCAGACATCGCGATGGGCTGCACCAACGACGATACCGGCGCAGCGGATGCGGGAAGCGTGGTGGTGCTCGCACGCAATGCTGCAAACACCGGATTCGATCCAGGCATCGAACTGGGCCACCCAACGCCTTCCGCAAGTGACTACTGCGGCAGGTCGGTTGCGGTAGGAGACGTCAACGGCGATGGCCGCGCGGACATCGCCATGGGCTGCCCCTCCGACGATACCGGCGGCGCGGATGCGGGAAGCGTGGTGGTGCTTGACGGAGCAGGCTCGGCGCAGGAGCTTGCGAACCCAACGCCCGCCGCAGACGACCAGTGCGGATACTCGGTGACGGCAGGCGACGTGAACGGCGACGGGCGCAGCGACCTCGTCATGGGCTGCCATGGGGATAGTACGGGTGCGAGCGCTGCCGGCAACATGATCGTGCTCGCGCGCAACGCCGCAAACACCGGCTACGACAGCGTCATCGAACTCGCAAACCCCACACCCGTCGCCGGCGACACCTGTGGCGACTCGGTGGCGGTAGGCGATGTCAACGGCGACGGGCGCGATGATC
>JAGQUL010000117.1:4756-5110 GCA_020438525.1 Thermoleophilia bacterium
ACTCGGTGGCGGTAGGCGATGTCAACGGCGACGGACGCAGCGACCTGATCATGGGCTGCTCCGAGGATACGGGCAGCGATGCCGGCAACATGATCGTGTACACCCGCAACGCTGCGAACACCGGGTTCGATGCGGCCGTCGAACTCGCAAACCCCACACCCGTCGCCGGCGACGGGTGTGGCGCCTCGGTGACGACAGGCGACATCAACGCAGACGGACGAGCAGACCTGATCATGGGCTGCATCGGCGATGATGGCGGCGCGGGCGATGCCGGCAACATGATCGTGTACACCCGCAACGCCGCAAACACCGGCTTCGACACCGCCACCGAACTCGCAAACCCAACACCCGTCG
>JAGQUL010000117.1:5255-5781 GCA_020438525.1 Thermoleophilia bacterium
ACGCCGCAGTCGAACTCGCAAACCCCACACCCGTCGCAAACGACTACTGCGGCTTCTCGGTGGCGGCAGGCGACATCAACGGCGACGGACGAGCAGACCTCATCATGGGCTGCCAGCGGGATGATACGGGCGCGGCCGATGCCGGCAACATGATCGTGTTCACCCGCAACGCTGCGAACACCGGCTTCGACGCCGCCGTTGAAGTGGCAAACCCAACGCCCACTGCAAGCGACTACTGCGGGCGCGCGACAGCGGTAGGTGACATCAACGCAGACGGCCGCAGCGACCTGATCATGGGCTGCTTCTGGGATGATACCGGCGCGGCTGATACCGGCAACATGATAGTCATGCTGTCGACCTCCACGGGCGTGGCGGGGTCGGTCGGCACCGTCCAGGACGCGGTGGAGCTCGCAAACCCCACCCCTGACGGGAGCGAGTACTGCGGCACCTCGGTAGCGGCGGGCGATGTCAACGGCGACGGACGCAGCGACCTGATCATGGGCTGTTACTACGATAGTACGGGCGC
>JAGQUL010000117.1:5818-6057 GCA_020438525.1 Thermoleophilia bacterium
CCGCAAACACCGGCTTCGACGCCGCCATCGAACTGGCAAACCCAACACCCACCGTCGGCGATTACTGCGGGCGATCGGTGGCGGCGGGCGACATCAACGGCGACGGACGCGACGACCTCGTCATGGGCTGCGACGGGGATAGTACGGGCGCAAGCAGCCCGAGCAACATGATCGTGCACACCCGCAACGCCGCAAACACAGGATTCGACGCCGCAGTCGAACTCGCAAACCCCACACCC
>JAGQUL010000118.1 GCA_020438525.1 Thermoleophilia bacterium
GGGACGGGACTGCTGACGTCCGCGCTGCAATGCTGGTCGCGCCCCGACCCGCCGGTCGGCACGTATCGCTGCCCTGTTCGATCCCGGACGGGATCAGGCAGCTGCCGCCTCGCGCGCCCCGCGCGCGGATTCGCTCTGGCGGATCTCGCCGACGGTGTCGGCCAGGAGATCGCACAGCGCCTCCATCAGGGTCGCGTCCATCAGGTGCTCCCGGATCGAGAGGTTGAGCTGGCTGATCTTGCGCACGTCGCCGAGGTCGGCACCGAGCAGGCGCTCCATTCCCTGGCAGAGCTCCTCGCGTGCGCCCCAGCCGGGGTCGAGCGTTCCAAGCGCCTCGAACGACACGACCACGCTTCCGTCGGTCGACGAGGTCACGATCGCCACCGCCCCGTCGGGTGCGTCGAGGAAGCAGCTCATGATTGCGGAGCTGCCCTCGCCGTCGTAGGTCACCTCGTCGAAGGTGGACGAGCATGACTTCTGCAGCTGCGCCATCAAGGTACCGGTGTCGTCGCCGCTCGCCTTGCCGGTGGCGGCGACGAAGCCGGCCGCGCCGAGCGCAGGCCGCGACGCGGCCTTGGCCGAGACACCATCGGCGGCGGGTACGGCCGAGCCGGCGGCGCCGAGCGCACCCGCACCGATGTCGACCACCTTCGCTCGAACTGCCGATACGGTCTCGCTTGCGAACGACGTCGCCTCGAAGAGCATGCCGGACGCGCCGCTCGAGTTGAGGAAGCGCATCGACTGCACGAGCGCGGGTGCGGCCTCGCGCACGATCGCGACGAGACGGAACCGGCCGTGGGCAAGCGCGTCGGCGATGGCCACCTCGAACGACTGCTTGTGGAATCCGGCACCGGCGCGAGCCTCGACGAACGATGTGAGCGGATCGCCCTGGCATCGGTCACACAGCGCCTCGAACGCGTCGTAGGAGGCGGACGTGAGCGCACCGCCGAACGCCAGCAGCTGCGGAAGCGCGAGTGCACCGTCGCCTTCCATGTCGAGCTGGACGATCCAGATTCCCCCGTCGGGGTCGACGCAGATCGCGTCCGGACTGCCGGTCGCGAGCGTCGGCGAACACGCAGCGACGATCACCGGCGCGGCTGCGCCGAGCACCGGGCCGACGTCTTCGCCGAAGACCTCCGCGACTCCACCCTCGGGCATCGTGTTCTGTGGTCGAAGCTCTTCCCAGCCGCCTCCGGCTGCGCGTACGAGCATGGTCTCGGTCATCGGTCCCGTCCTGGCGTCGTGGATGGTGCGTGTGCGGTCGTCGCCCGTCCCGCTGGCCGGTCGACGCAGGTGGTGACGCTCCACGCGTCGGGAACCTTCGCTCGGAACCGGTGAATTGTTTGTAAGCGGCCACGCCGTGGCCCGGAATCGATTCACTCGGATCCGACGCGATATCGACCCTTTTCTACTTTGGAAACCCGTGCTACCTTCGAAGCACGGAGGCCACGCGCCTGCGTGCCGGTCAGGACGGCCGGCGTACCCCCACGAGGCGAGGGACGATGGAGCAGCGCCCGCAGCACGGCCACCAGCACCAGGTGCCATTCGGCACCTCGCACCAGCCTGCGCCCTGGCCACAGCCCCAGGCCGGCACCGCGATGCCCGCACCGTCGCTCCAGCACGCCCCGTCAGGATTCGTGCTCCCCGGCGCGTCGGCCGGCCAGGCCCCGCCGATGTCGTCGCACGGCGGCATGATCGGCGTGCCCCAGCAGGCGTCGCCCGCCGCGCACGAACCCGCCTTCGTGCAGGACCGCTATGCATACGCGACTCCCGGCGCACACCATGCTGCGTACGGCGCCCCGGCGCCCGACCCGATGCAGCACCCCAACACGATGACGACGGCGCTGGCCGCGCAGCAGCCGCAGGCGTGGGCGTACCCCACGACGAACGGACTGCAGCTGGTCCAGCCCGGCGGCGCCGCACCGCACCCCGGCCAGCACGCTCCGGCGATCGCGATCGCGCGGGCCGGCCGGCCTCGAACCCGGTCGCGAATACGATCCCGACGATCTCGCGCGGGCCTCCAGCCGGCTGGCCAGGCTCGATGTCTTCACCTCTCAGCGTTTTGTCGAGGCGGACGCAATTGGTGACGACGGCATCCTGCCGGTCTCGCTGGTCGTCCAGGAACGCAAGCCGCGCCGCATCGGCGTCGGCGCGACCTATTCCACCACGGACGGCCTCGGACTCGAGGGCTACTGGCTGCACCGCAATCTTTTCGGCCGGGCCGAGCGCTTCCGCATCGAGGGCAAGGTTGCCGGCATCGG
>JAGQUL010000119.1 GCA_020438525.1 Thermoleophilia bacterium
CACCCCGGCTACGGATTCCTGAGCGAGAACGCCGAGTTCGTCGACCGCTGCGTCGCGGCGGGGCTGACGTTCGTCGGGCCGAGCGGCGACGCGATGCGCGCGCTCGGCGACAAGGCCCGCGCCAAGGAGGTCGCCGCGACGGCCGACGTGCCGACGGTGCCGGAGTGGGCGCCCGACGCGGTGCCGGCCGATGCCTACCCCGTGCTCGTGAAGGCCGCCGCGGGCGGTGGCGGTCGAGGCATGCGGCGCGTCGAGCGTGCCGAGGACCTTCCCGGCGCGCTCGAGAGCGCGGCGCGCGAGGCGCAGGCCGGGTTCGGCGACGACACGCTGATCGTCGAGAAGCTCGTGACCGGCGCCCGCCACGTCGAGGTGCAGCTGCTCGCCGACTCGCACGGCAACCGCCTCTACGTAGGCGATCGCGACTGCTCGCTGCAGCGGCGTCACCAGAAGGTAGTGGAGGAAGCGCCGGCGCCGGGCCTGCCGCACCAGCTGCGGATGGCGATGGGCGAGGCCACCGTGCGGATCGCCGAGGCGGCCGGCTACGAGAACGCCGGCACCGCCGAGTTCCTGGTCGATCGCGACGGCCGCTTCTACTTCCTCGAGCTCAACGCGCGCCTGCAGGTCGAGCACCCGGTCACCGAGGAGGCCTTCGGGATCGACCTCGCGCAGTGGCAGCTTCGGATCGCGCGCGACGAGCAGCTCACCGTCCGGCAGGACGAGCTGCACGTCCACGCGCATGCGATCGAGGCGCGGCTGTACGCCGAGGATCCGGTGACGTTCCTGCCGACCGGCGGCGAGATCGTGCGGCTGCACCTGCCGGATCGCGACGGCGTTCGGATCGATCACGCGCTGCGCGAGGGCGCGCGCGTGTCGCTCGCATACGACCCGCTGCTCGCCAAGGTGATCGCCACCGGCGGCACGCGCGAGGAGGCACGTCGTCGCCTGCTCCATGCACTGCGCGACATGAGCGTGCTCGGCGCGATCACCAACGCGGCGCTGCTGCGGCACGCGCTCGAGCTGCGCGAGTTCAGCGAGGCGAGCCACGACACGTCGACGCTCGAGGCGAACCTGCTCGACGAATCCGCGCTCGAGCCGCCCGCCGAGCTCGTGCTGGCAGCACGCCAGCGGGTGACGACGGGCAGCGTCGACGATCCGTACCGACGGCTCGCCGGGTGGCGCCTGCCGCAGTTCGCATCGAGCGACGTGCACGTGCCGGCGGCCGACTACGCAGATCGCTGGGCGGCGCTGCATGCGGTGGAGCGCGGCGACCGACTCTGGTTCTCGTTCGGCGGGGTGACGTGGGACGTGCCGCGCAGCCCGATCGGTGGCGCCGGCGGACCGGGCAGCTTCGACGCGGCCGGCGACCACGCCGAGCTCACCGCGCCGATGCCGGGCACGGTGATCCAGGCGGTCGAGCCGGGCACGGAGGTGACCGCGGGCCAGCCGGTGGTGGTGCTCGAGGCGATGAAGATGGAGAACGCGATCGCGGCGCCGTTCGACGGACGGGTCGAGACGATCGGCTGCGCCGTGGGCGACCTGGTCGCCAAGGGCGCGGTGCTCGCCGAGGTCGTGCGATGACGCAGCTGCCGGCGCGCGTCGACGTGGTCGAGGTCGGCCCGCGCGACGGGCTGCAGAACGAGGCCGAGCAGGTGCCCACTGCGACCAAGGTGCAGCTCGTGGATCGGCTCGCTGCGTGCGGGATCGCGACCGTCGAGGCCACGAGCTTCGTGAATCCCAAGGCGGTGCCACAGCTTGCCGATGCGACCGAGGTGCTCACGCAGATCACGCGTCGCGAGGGCACGACGTATCCGGTGCTCACGCCGAACGAGCGCGGCTACGACGCCGCGATCGCCGCCGGCGCGACGAGCGTCGCCGTGTTCACTGCGGCGAGCGAGCGCTTCTCGCAGCGCAACACGAACGCGAGCATCGCGGAGAGCATCGAGCGGTTCCGGCCGATCGTGGAGCGCGCGGCTCGCGACGGCGTGCACGTGCGCGGGTACGTGTCCACTGCGTGGGGCTGCCCGTTCGAGGGCGAGATCGCGCCGGCGAAGGTGCACGATGTGGTGGACCGGCTCGCCGACCTGGGGATCACCGACGTGTCGATCGGCGACACCATCGGCGTGGCGGTGCCCGCGCAGATCGAGCCGGTCGTGGGACCGCTGCTCGAGTACGACGCCAACCTGCGCGTCGCCCTGCACCTGCACGACACGCGCGGCACGGCGCTCGCCAACGCGTGGGCGGGCCTGGAGCTGGGCGTGACGTGCTTCGACGCGTCCGTCGCCGGGCTCGGCGGCTGCCCGTTCGCACCTGGTGCTACCGGCAACCTCGCCACCGAGGATCTCGTGTGGATGCTGCACCGCAGCGGCATCGACACCGGGATCGACCTGCCGGCGCTGATCGAGGTTGCCCGCTGGATCAGCGCCGAGCTCGACCGCCCGATCAGCGGTCACGTCGCGGCCGGCCCTCGCCTCTGGCCGTGATGTGAGTGAGCGGCGTCACGACGGTCGTGACGTCCTTCTCGCACATGATCACCCGATCAGGCGGGCGATCTCCTGCTCCCACAGGCGCAGGTCGACCGCCTGACCCGTGTGCTTGTAGGCGTCGAGGCGGTCGCTCGTGTACGCCACCTGCTGCGCGCCGCTCGTGCCGGTGGCGCCGAACGTACGCGCCGCCGAGCCGATGTTCGCGCCGAGCTCGGCCTCGATGAGCGAGATCGTGGGCAGCACGCGCCCGTTCTCCACCACGACCAGCCCGCCGATGTCGCCGCGGCCCTCGTCGCCGCCACCGCGCTCGAGGATGTCCTGGTTGTTGGCGCTGTAGATGAACCAGCTGTTGGCGCCGTCGAGCGCCGCGCTCGCGGTCGACACGGCCGCACTGCCGGGCGTCTGCGCGTCGAAGAACGCGTTGCCCGGATACTCCATCAGCTCGATGTTGCGGCCGTAGCTCGACGCCGCCGACCGGATGTCGGCGATCGCCGTGTCGCGCGTGCGCCCCGCAGCGCTCTGCGTGTTCGCCCAGCCGTCCACGACGCTCGCATAGACGAGGTTGAACGGGCGCGCCTGCGCCGCCACGAAGAGCTTCGCGTCCGAGCCGTACTGCTGCAGGTAGCTCTTCACCTGCTTGATCCACGCCGTGGTCTGCTGCGCGGATGCGCCGTCCTTGTCCTGCTCGTCGCTGACCTGCACCCAGAACGCCGAGTTGGGGTTCGCCGCGTGCGCCTTGCGCTCGGCCTCGATGATCCGCCTGGCGGTCTCCGCCGGGTTGGCACGCGTCGCGGCCTCGTAGGCGGCGCTGAAGTACTGCACGGGCGAGCGGTTCGACGCGCTCGTCACGGCCACGCCGCTGTTGCCGGTCGCCGCCACGCCGAAGTGGGAGAGCACCGATGCCATCGACGCCGCGCTCGCGCCGCGCTTGGACGCGTTCGACTCGTTGATCCACGCCATCATCGGCAGCGCGTCGATCGCGGTCTGCGAGACCTTCACGTCGAGCTTCGCGCCCCCGATGTCGAGCGAGTAGCTGCCTGCGGTCGTGCCGCGAACGCGCGCCACGAACTTCACGTCCTGACCGGCGGGCACCGTGATCGGTCCCTTCACCGGCTCGAGCACCTGCGTGTGCTGCGCGCCCTTGGAGTAGTCGCGGATCGCGTAGATCTCGACGTCCATCCCGGCGGGCGTCGCAGGCGGCGTGAACGTCGTTCCCGAGGAGCCGCCGTTCACCGTCACGGACCGGTAGGTCACCTGGTTGCGGGCGAGCGTGAGCTGCTCGCTCTGCCCGGGCCGGAGCGCCGGAATCGCGCTCGCACGGTTGCCGGGATTGGTGGAGATCGGACCGCCGCCCTGAACGGGCGTGCCCTTGCCTGCTGCGCCGACCGAAACCTGCTGCACGGGGCTCGACGCGCCGCCACCGGCCACGCCGCCAACGGCGCCACCCCTGCCGCCGCGAAGCCTCGCGACGAGCGCCTCGATCGCGGAGCGCAGCTCGTCGAGCGCGACCTTGATGCGGCCGAGCGCGGACTTGATCGCCTCGGAGTTCAGGACCAGGCGCGCGCCGATCGCGGCGTCGCTCGTGCCACCGCCGCCCTTGGCAGCGGGGGCAGCAGCCTTCACCGCACCACCGCCGGTCGTGGCAGCGGCTGCGGAAGCATTCACGTTGGTCGTCCGTCCGACGTCCATTGCAGCTTCAGTCCCGTCCCGTGTCGGGCCGTCCCATGGCCCTTCTCGTCTCCACCATGCAACGACCCGGCGGAATTGTCCACAGCGTGGCCGCATCCAATTCGCAGATTCGACGGAGCGACGACGACCACCGCCCACGCGGCACCGGCCCGACGATCATGTGGTGCGGCCGCGCGCGGTCAGCGCAGCACGAAGGTGGCGAGGCCCGCCAGGAAGAGCGCGCAGCCCACGACGGTGCCGGCGTGGAAGATCTCGTGGTGGCCGAACCAGCGAGGGATCGGGTTGGGGCGCTGGTAGGCGAACACGATCCCGCCGAGCGTGATGATCACCGAGCCGACGAGGATCAGCGCGACGCTCGTCGCGCCCATCGTGTTGATCAGGCTCGGCACGACGATCAGGCCGACGAGCCCCATGCCCAGGTACACCGCGAGGTGGCGAGTCGGTCGAGCGTCGAGGAACCAGATCTTGCTGATCACGCCGATCGTCGCGGCGATCCATGCGTAGACGAGCAGCGCGTCGCTGACCCAGCCGTCGAGCGCCACGAGCCACACGGACGTGTAGCTGGTGGCCATCCCCAGGAAGATCATCGCGTGGTCGGCCTGCCGGGCGCGACGCCGGGCCGTGGGCGACCAGTGCCGGGCGATCCGGTGGTAGACGCTGCTCATCCCGAAGATCGCCGCGAATCCGGCGGCCATGACGAACACCGCGAGCGCGGCGCGCGGGCTCGGAGCCATCCACGCCAGCACCGCGCCGCTGAACAGCGTCACCGGCGCGAAGATGGTGTGCAGGACTCCCCGCAGCAGCGGCACCTCGGGTGGCGCGACTGACACCTGGGCATCGTCCATGCCCCCAGTATCGGCAGAAATCCCGAATTCGTGAAGGACAGGTCGAATCCGGGCGCGCGGAACCTTCTGCAACCCGCCGCCGGATCCGCGCATGCGGCACCCGCCGCAGCGTACCCCGCTCGTGTTGGCGGGAGCGAGCGGCTGCAGCGCGGGAGTTTCGCATCACATGGTCGGGATCCGACACTGACATGCGAAACTCCCGCGACGAACGGCTACGAACGCGGAATACGGCCCGCTACCAGTTCCAGTCCACTGCGTCGCTGTCGGGTTCGAGCACCTGGACATCATCCCCGTGGACGTGCGCAATAGCTGACCGCCATACGCGCCGAGGCTCGGATGCGAGCGTCGCCACCCGAATTCCTCGACCGAGGATACCGTCGACACGAAGCGTCACCGCCTCGATTCGCACCTCCGCCTCATCGAGCACGATCGCGTCCGGGCGCACCTGGTGCAATACCAAAGAAACACTCGGTCGGGTTCCTGGCGGTGCAACGATGATCGGCCGATCGCGCCCCGTGAGGTCCGACGCCAGCCTGGCCGTCAACTGGTTGAGTCGGCGATCACCTGAATCCGAAGCGGAGTCAACCTCGACGCACGCTGCGGCAGCGCCCAGCGACATCTCCATCACGGTCAGGGTCCCGTTCTGCAGGAGCGGAGTCACGATGGATCGTCGTCGTTCCAGGCGCACCTGCTCGACGACCGCACGATCGGGATCCTGGTTAAGGTACTCCCGCGATCCCACGAGCTCCACGATTCGCGAAAACGGCGCGATCGACACCCCATCGCGCAGCAACTCGCGACATACGTTCAGTACACCCATTCGCGAATGCGGATTCATGCCCACGGACGCGTAGATCGCCGGTGCTTCGAGCCGAACGAACTCGAGTAGTTCGTGGATGTCGTCGGGCGACAAGACCAGCGACAGCGAGTGCAGGATGGCGCGCTCGATCTCGTCGGCTACGATGCCGATCTCCGAGTGATCCCCGACAGCGGTCGGCTCACCCCATACGAGCAGCTCCCACGCGTGGCGAACATCCGCATCACTGCTCCTCGCGTCGACGAGGATCTCGCGCGGACCGAAACCGACCAGACGCATGAGCTCTGCCCGGATCACCTCGCGTTCGTGGAGCAGAGGCTCGACCAGTTTCGCATCGCAGATGATCCGGACGGGAGGTTCGTACGCAGGTACCTGTGCGAGTTGACTGGGTAGCGGTCGGCCGGCCCGAATGGACATATCGACGTCGACGTTGTTGCTCTCGTGTAGGTCCTCATCCATTGCTGCTACCCGTCCAACCAGCTGTCGCCGTCTTGACCGTCGGTGCCGTCTACCGACTCACCGAACCAGTCCGCTCCGACCACATCGAGCTCGTCGACGGCTACTCCACGAACGATCTCACTGTGGCTGAGCACGACGATCTGTGAGAAGTTGCGTTCGAGCATGCTTGCGACATGGCGCCTGATCTTTGGAGGCGTGACAATCACCGGCACCACGAGCTTGTCCTGATGTCGGCGAATCGCGTCAGCGAGGTTGTTGTGAATCGCGTGGCTCGTGTTGGGGTCGAGCATGAGCACTTGACCCGTCTCGTTGAGCTGGATCGAGTTCTGGATCGCTCGCTCGGCATCGGACCCCAGCATGAACGCCTTGATCGCGCCTTCGGGCGATTGGAATCGGGCACAGATCTCCCGTCCGAGGGCAGCACGCACGTGCTCGGTCAATGCGTACGGATCCTTCGTGTAGACCGAATTGTCTGCAAGCGCGTTCAGGATGGTCGACATGCGTCTAATCGGCACGCCTTCGGCGAGCAGGTTCCGCAGAATCTGGCGCAGCTGCCCCAGCGACAGGGAGTTGGGCACCAGCTCCTGGACGACCATCGGCGAGGTACGCCGCGCGATGTCGACGATCTCCGCTGTCTTCTCGCGATCCAGCAACTCCGGAAGCACCTCGGTGTAGACGGCCGTGACCGCCGCGTACGCGTCGTCGTCGTCCATCGTTGTGTCGCGCATCGGCATGTCGTCGAACGCGATGACCGGCGCTTCGAGCTCGGGGTCCGGCATGACTGTCACGGGCTGCGGCCGAAACCCTGTTCGACGTTCGATGTCAGCCGGGATGTCGTCGACCAGCGCCTGAATCCGTTCACGATCATCGGCTGCCGATGACGGGATGCGAAGGACGATGCGAGCGGCCGGTTCGGCACGCTCGTCCTGTTCACTGCTCCTGGACGTCGGTGGGGCGACGATGTGCGACTCGACCAGGAACTGCACCGCATGCAGGCCGACCTCCAGCACGTCAGCCTGGGTCGCGTCCGCGTCGAGCGCCGCGTCGAGAATCTTGTGAATCGTCGCCCACGACTTGTCGCCGAGCGATGCCACATCGGCGGAGTTGCTGCTCATCAATGGACCACCACCACGTCGGCCGTCGGCACGTGTTCCTGAGGCGACTGCATCGGGCTGTGTGGCGGGAGTGCGGCGAGCTCCGCCGCGCGCATGTGCAGCGCGGTTAGTTCGGGATTGTCGCCGGTGATGTGGGTGACGTGCGCGAGCACGGCCTCGACCTTCTGGTCGAGCGAGGAGGCAGTGGGGGTCATGCCACCCAGCGTAGGTGCAGCTCGCCGATCACGCCAGAGGGATCGAACTGCTCGATCACGCAGCCTGTCCGACTGCTTGCGACCGATTCGGTGCAGCACCCCCGCGCCACCAATCGAGTTTCGCATCACAT
>JAGQUL010000120.1 GCA_020438525.1 Thermoleophilia bacterium
GATCGTCGGCGGCATCGTCGGCGGCTTCGGCGGCGGTGCGGTCGGCGAGGCACTCGGCGGCGCGCTGCACGGCCTGTTCGGCTGACGCGACCCGACGTAATCACTCGGGGGCCCGACGACCACGGTAGTCGTCGGGCCCCCGTCGTCTTCCGGTGTCGGGCGGCGTCAGCCGTCGTGCGGCATGGCGTCGTCCTTGGCCATCGTGTCGTCCTTGGCCATCGAGTCGTCCTTGGCCATCGAGTTGTCGCTCTTCATCGCTGCGTCGTCCTTCTTGGCGGTCGAATCCGACTTCGTGTCGTCGCTGCCGCACGCCGCGGCTCCCACGCCCACCACGAGCACGGCCGCCATGGTGAGGATCGTTCGCTTGAGCTGCATTCCAGGTACCTCCACGGATGTTGGTGCGCGACTGGCTGCCACGCTTCACGGCCCATTCGAACCGACCCGTCATCCGAGCGCTGTAGGCCCGCCTACATTCCGGCCCGCGGCACCGACATGCCTGCTCTCGTTTGCCGATTTTCGTGCGATGTGCCGCGCCGTGGGCACGTGGTCGGCGCGATCGGCGGGACGTATGCACGGAACCCGCGCTATCCGCGGTTTATGTACATACGTTTCGGCGAGCCGGGCACGCGAACGGGCACGCGAACGGGCCGGACGAGCGGTTCACGCCGCGCGGTGGCGGCGCTGGATCACCAGCGCGCCGTACGTGGCAGCTGCGGCGATCACCGCGATCTCCACGTAGTGGAGGCGACGACGACGGGCCGCCCGCAACTCGCCCGCGGCCGCGCTCGCTGCTGGTGCAGGCTCCTCGTGCAAGTCCTGCTCCACGACCGTGCCCTCGATCGCCGTGGCATCGGCCACGACCTCGTCGATGCGCTGCACGATCTCGTCGGCCTTCTGCATCGCCTTGTCGCGCACGCCCTCGATCCCGCCCGCGCGCTCGATCGCGTCCTGTGCCTCGCGGATCGCGGGGCCGGCCTTCTGGAAGAACCGATGCGCCCGCTGCAGCGGATGCTCCGTTCCCGGGGCGGGCTGGTGGTCGTCGTCGCTCATCGTGAGCTGTGTCGGCCGCGGGGGCCGCGGACCTGAGCGGCACCTGTGCTCACCCCGGCAGGTACACGCGGAACGAGGCGCCGCCGCCGGGGCGATCCTCCACCCATGCACGCCCGCCGTGCAGCTGCGCGAACTGCAGCACGAGCGACAGCCCGATGCCGGTCCCGGGTGCGTCGGTGACGCTCGTCGAGCCGCGGTGGAAGGGCTCGAAGATCGCGGTCTTGTCGGTGTCGGGCACGCCGTCGCCCTCGTCGTCGACCACGATCAGCGCCCCGTCCTCGTGCGCGCGCACGCGAACGAACACGCGGCGGTCGGGCGGCGTGTGACGGCGCGCGTTGCGCACGAGGTTGTCGACGATCCGGTCGACCATCATCGCGTCGACCTGCACCCGGACCGGCTCCAGGTCGATCTGCGTGGGCCGCTGCTCGCACGTATGGCGCTCGACGACGGTTCGCACGAGCTGGGCGAGATCCACGTCGCCGAGGGTGGGGTCGAGCATGCCCATCCGCACGCGCTCCACGTCGAGCAGGTCGGTGAGCAGCGCATCGAGCCGCTTCGACTCGCGCATTACGTGCTCGAGCATCTCGTGGCGCTTGCTGGCGGTGATCGTGCGCTCGCCGTCGTGGAGCAGCGTGGCGAGCGCGAGGATGGAGGTGAGCGGCGTGCGCAGCTCGTGCGAGACCGCTGCGAGCAGGCGGTCCTTGAGCTCGTCCAGACGGCGCAGCTCGCGCGCCACGTCCTGCTCGGCGGCGAGTGCCTGCTCGACCCGTGCGCGCGCGGCATCGCGCTCGGTGACCGATGCGGCGATCGCCAGCAGCGAGAGCCCGCCCACCACGAACAGCGCGTTGAGCATCTGGATCGACTGGCTCGCGCTGGCGCCGGGGAACGACACGCCGCCGTTGGCCGCGCTGATCACCCCGAACGTCGCGATCACGAGGGTCGCGACGCTCGCGCCGAACGCGCGGAACCGGATCGTCGCCCAGCACCACATCGGCAGCAGCATCACGGGGCGGCGCCAGTGCTCGTCGCTGAACACGAGCCACGAGGCCGCGGCGAGCGTGCCGATCACGAGCGTGAACTCGATCGTTCGTGCCGGCTGCAGGCGCCGGTTGCCTGCCACCAGCGCGGTCGCCGTGAGCAGCACCGGCGCCACCACGATGATGCCCATCACATCCCCGAACCACCAGAGCGCGGCAAGCGATGCGAACGACTCGTCGCTGTCGATGCCGGCGGCGGCGAGCAGCGTCACGCCGCCGAGCGCCGACGGCGCGCACGCGATCAGGGATACGAGCGCGATCGTGATCACGTCGCGGATCCGGTCGAACGAGGCATGCAGGTCGAGGCGCCGCAGCAGGTACGCAGCGAGCACCGCCTCCACGCTTGCGCCGACCGCCACGCCCAAGGCTGTGGCGAGCGATGCACCACCGATCACGCCCGCGACCACCGCAGCTGCGTACACGGCAGGCCACGCGCGCGGGCCGAGCAGCGTCAGGCCCGCCACCGCGACGCCTGCCGGGGCCCAGAACGGCGCCACCATCGTGGACCCGAGCGGCGCCTCCAGCGCGATCACCGCGAACGTCGCGTAGACCACGCCGACCGCGATCGACCACGCGACGAGCTGCAGCCTGTTGGGGGAGAACGTCACGACGCAAGTGTACGGTGCCGTATTCCTGACGTTCCGGGATCGCACGATCGTCCCTCGCGATCGTGCTGCTATCGCGCTCGCCGACGTGCCGGCCTGCGCACGATCTCGCAGTCGCGGGCGACCTTGTCGTTCCGGTCGGCGATCACCACGTCACGCCCCGGCCCGCAGAAGATGAAATCACGAGCGCGGTGGGTGGCACTGCTCGTGCGCCGGTCGGTGGGAGTGCGCGACTACCCGTAGTGCGATCGAACACAGTACGAGCCCGGTTGGAAGCGCTCGCAGCCATGCGGTCTCGTCGTCGCCCGACGTGTCGTGCGGTTGGATGGGGGCGGAATGTGCGATGTCAGTCCTCGGGTCGCTCGCCGCCGTCGGCCATGCGCACGATGCGCGGGTCGAAGCGCGCAACCACATCCACGAGGTCTGCCTGCTGGGCCATCACCTCGTGGATGTCCTTGTACACGCCGGGATTCTCGTCGATGCCGGCGGAGAGGAGGGTCACGTTCGCCTCCTCGAGCACGGGGCGGACATCCTTCCACGTGAACTGCTGCTCGGCGGCGGTGCGGCTCATCACGCGGCCCGCGCCGTGTGAGGCACTCTGCAGGCTCGCCTCGTTGCCGCGGCCGCGCACCACGAACGCGGGACTCGCCATCGATCCGGGGATCACGCCGAGCACGCCCTCGCCTGCGGGCGTCGCGCCCTTGCG
>JAGQUL010000121.1 GCA_020438525.1 Thermoleophilia bacterium
ACCTCCGGCGTGACAGGCCGGCGTTCTAACCAACTGAACTACGCCCCCGAGCCAGCGTTCGCTGACGCGGTACCGGTCAGCATACACGAGGGATCGGCGCGAGGAAAGAGCAGATTTCAGTCGCTGCTCGACGACGACGAGCTGGAGCCCGAATCGCCGCCTGAGCCGCTGCTGGTGCCGCCGCTGGCGGAATCGCTGCCGCTCGTGGAGCTCGCCTCGCCGCCGCTCGTGCCGCTCGACGTGGGCGACGACTTCTTGCCGGCGTAGTCGGTCGCGTAGAACCCGGATCCCTTGTAGTGGATCGCCGGCGCGAACAGCACCTTCTCGACCGCCTTCTCACCGCACTGCTCACACACTTCGGGATCGGGCGCGCTCATGCTCTGGAAGAGCTCGAACTGGTGGCCACAGGCTGCACATCGGTATTCGTACGTCGGCATGCGGCAATTGTAGCGATCGCGTCGAACCAGCGGGACGGTCAGGCAAGCGTCGGCGTGGCGTCCATGTCGTCGCTCGGCAGACCGTCGCTCGCCGCAGCCTCGTCGGGGAAGAACGCCACGAATCGTGCACCTCGCCCATCCGCGTGGGTGCTGTCGATCGTGATGTCGCCGCCGTGCACGCGCACGAGGCCCTGCACGAGGCTCAGCCCGAGGCCGGCTCCCTCGGCCTCGCGTGCATGGCCGCTCGAGCCCTGCCAGAACTTGCCGAACACCTCGTCGCGGCTCTCGGGCGGGATCCCGGCGCCTTCGTCGCTCACCATCACGAACGCGCCGCCGTCGCCGGGTCGCACCGCCACCTCCACCGGCGGCGCACCGTGCCGGAACGCGTTGGTGACGAGGTTGTTGACGAGCTGGTCGAAGCGCACCGGGTCGACCGTGATCATCAGGTTGGGCGTCGCCGACAGGCGCAGCTCGCCCGGCCGCGCGGCGGCCTGCGCGCCGAGCGCCGCCTCGAGCAGCTCGTCCGCACGCTGGCGGCGCGGCTTGATGTCGAGCTGGCCGGTCTCGAGCAGCGAGCAGTCGAACAGGTCACGGATCAGCGCGACGAGCCGATCGGTGCGTTCGGTAGCGACGTCGACGAACTCGCGTCCACGCTCGCCCAGGTCGTCCTGCATGCTGAGCAGCCCGAGCACGCCCTTCACCGCCGTGAGCGGCGAGAGCAGCTCGTGTGCGACGGTCGCGAGCAGGTTGCTGCGCAGCTCGTCGAGCCGTTGCAGCTCCTGCGCCACCGCACGCTGGCTCTCGAGCGACACGAGCGTCTCGACCGCCGCCCCCACGAGCGCCGCAGCGGTCTCGAGCACCCACGCACGCGCGTCGTCGATCTCCTCCGCATCACGAACCGTGAGCCGGCCCAGCTCGCCACGTGGCCCCTCGATCTGCAGCTCGCGATCGAAGGGGCCTGCACCGGGATCGCCGGCTGCATGCTCGATCGTCTCCTCGCCCGTGTGGACGACGACGGTCGCCGCCTCCACGTCACCGATCTCCGTCGCAGCGACCGCGAGCAGCTCTGCCTGCTCGGCGATCGTCTCCGCGTGCAGCGCCCGCGACGCGAGCTCGTACAGCGCGTTCACGCGGTGCGCACGATCGTCGGCCTCGCTGCGCAGCCGGCGCCGGTTCAGGTCCTGTGCGGCATAGGCCAGCGCGAAGATCGCAAGGATCGCGGCAAACCCGGGATATGCCCAGCCGGGCAGGAACTGCTCGAGAGCCTCGCGCTGGAACTCGACCGACCATCCCGTCGAACCCACGGGCCGCCGAACCAGCTCGACACCATCCTTGTGGGGCGCACCGAGCAGCACGCGCTCGTCACCGTCGACGAGCGTCGCCTCGTCGACCTCACCCTCGCCCTGATCGCCCAGGAACGAGCCGATCGAGGATCGCTCGAGATAGGTCACGGCCACCACCGCCGATGCGGGTGCGCCCTCCGACACGGCCGGCACCGGCACTGCTGATGCGTAGACGTACTCCTCGCCGATCTTGAGACGGTCGCTCACCTGCGGCGTTCCGCGTGCGGCGGTGGTGCGGCCGAGCGCGCGCAGGTCGTCGGCGATCCCGTTGGCGGCGATGCGCCCGGGCGTGGCCTCGCCAACGGCGGCGATCGCGCCGTCCTCGCGCACGACCAGCCACGCAGCGGCGGTCGACGATGCGCCGGCGTCGACCTGCTGCTCGAGCGCCGACCTCAGCTGCTGCTCCTTGCCCGGCACCACGAGCGCGGCGTTGTCGTCGGCCCACCGTGACAGGTCGAGCCAGCGTCGCTGCAGCACCCGTTCCACCGAACCTGCCAGGCGTGTCGCGCGGGCCTCGTCCTTGCGGTGCGACGACTGCACTGCGTTGTCGGCCTCGCTCCAGGCGATCACCACGAAGACCGCGCCGACGAGCAGCAGCACGGTCACTGCGGGGAGCGTGAGACGGTCGATCCACTGCTGGCGGGTCGTCGTCTCTGCTTCACGATGCAAGCGATTCGGCATATACCCGATTCATGATGCCCGACGCGCGCGAGACGGTAACGCTCGCGCGCACGCGTAGGAGCGCATCCTGCAGGGTTGGATGGGCACGCCAGCCGCGCGGCCGGCGCCGGCCGTCGGATGTGCGCCTGCGGCCAAGCACCCCGCCCGAGGCGAGTCCACGGGGACGCCTGACCGGATACGCAGGGTGGAAGCTCTCGCAGCTTCCGCCGAGCGATCCCCCCAGGGAAATGCTTCACCGCCGAGCCGCGTGAGAGGTCGCGCACTTCATGTCCGGCACGTGAATCGGGTGGTCCTCGGTCGCACATGAACCAGGAGGAGAGCCCCCATGGCGAATCGCCCGTCCGTCGCTGCGCGTGCAGCAGAGCCCACGCCCGAGAACCCGATCCGCCAGCAGAAGCAGCGGCAGTCGATCCGGCGTGCATCGCAGCGCTTCGACGAGTCGATGGTCGACCTGAAGTCGCTCCACAAGGGCGCCCGTGTGGAGATCGACTCCGCCACCGGCTGGGCCAAGGCGATCCGCGGCACGTTCCGCGTCGGCACGCCGGTCCCGCCTGCACAGCAGCGCCAGTTCCGCTACATGCTCGGTGCCCGCGAGATGGGCAACCACCCCGCCGCCGCATTCCTCGAGCGCTTCAGCGCGCTGTTCGGGCTCGACGAGCCGATGGACCAGCTGTTCCTGCGCGGCGTGACCCCGCTCTCCCAGGGCGACTGGTTCGCGTTCGGCATCGACATCTTCGCGGTGGGTCGTGGCGCGCCGGCGCAGATCGACGTGGTGATCGCTCCCAACGGTGCGGTCATCTATGCAGGCTTCGGCCAGGCCGGCGCGGTCCCGGGGCGCGAGTGAGCGCCGCCCCCAAGCCGGCCGCGGCACCGATCGCGGACATCGAGCAGATCCGGTTCGACCGCGCGCTCGCAGACCTGCAGCTCCATGATCCGAGGGCCCGCGTGGCGCTCGACTCCGAGCGCGGTCTTGCGATCGGCGTGGACGTGAACGTACCGATGTCGATGCCCGCTGCGGCGCGTGCGCTTCCCGACAACGATCGCGCCGCAGCGGCGAGCGTGCTGTTCCTCGACCAGTTCGGCTCCCTGTTCGGGATCGCCGGGTGGCACGTGCTGGAGCCGCGATTCGCGACCCCGATGGGCAACACCATCTGGTTCACGTTCGCGGCGACGACGCGACGTGGCGAGCAGCTCGTGAACGTCTGCGCCGAGGGCGACATCGTGCGCCACGTGCGCGTGGAGCGGTCGGAGCCGAGCGAATCGTGATCGCCGCGGCACCCGCGAAACCGCAGCCGGTTCCGGTTGCAGCCGCCCGCCCGTACGCCCAGGTCGAGGACGTCGCTGCCGACGCGCTCGCGGGCCTGCAGCCCGTGGTGGTGGTGAACCGGCGAACCGACACCGCGATCCGCCAGGTCGACGGTGCTGCGGACCGCCCGTTCCCGACGCTCCACTCCGATGCTCGGGGCGACGTGATGACGCGGCTGCGGCGGGTCACGCGCGGCGTGAACGAGCGCCTGCGCGGCACCTACGGCGACGGCAACACGGTCTACGGCAGCGTGCGGTTCGTGCCGCAGGCCGACGTGAGCCGCGGCGCCGACGCGGTGGTCGCGGCGCTGCGCGCGCAGGGCGACACCGGCGTTCGCGCGTATGGATCGGTGTCGTTCATCGCCGATCCGTCGAAGGTCGACTCGCGCACGACGTACGCACCCGACGACAGCGGCTCCACCGGCGTGTGGGTGCGTGATCGCTCGAAGCTGCCGACCGTGGTCGCCGAGCGGCTCTACCGCTCCGACGGTGCCGGGGCCAGCCCCCGCCCCGACGAGCTGCTGAGGCTGCCGCGCCAGGCGGCGCGCGACGCGGTCCGTGGCTGGCTGCTGAGCGACGACCTCGCGCGCAGCGACGGCTACATCGAGGCGCAGGTGAGACGCGTCGCGCCGAGTGACGTGCTCGCCGCGGTGCTCGACCTTCGCGACATCTCCAACGTGCCTCGCCGCACGCTCATCGACCCGGGCGAGGCGCCTGCAGGCGAGGCTCGCGCCGCGCTCGAGCAGCACCTCGACCGGCTCGGCGTCCCCACCTACCACGTGCAGTAGGCGCGCGCGGCGGGACGTATGTACGAAACCCGCGCCATCTGCGGGCTCCGTACATACGTCTCTCTCTTTCCCCCCGCCCCGTCGCGCGCGGCAGGACGTATGCACGAAACCCGCGACATCTGCGGGCTCCGTACATACGTCTCCCCCGACCCGTCGCGCGCGACAGGACGTATGCGCGAAACCCGCGCCATCTGCGGGCTCTGTACATACGTCTCCCCCGACCCGTCGCGCGCGGCGATCCCGGCGCGCGGCGATCCCGGCGCGGGGCGCGATCGGCGATCAGATGCCGACGGGGTTCACGTGCGCGGCGGCGCCCTCGGGTTCGATCGCGAGCACGTCGCGACCACGAACGCCGCGCACCTGCAGCTCGACCATGTGGTCGATGTCGGTGGCGGCGGGACCGGTCAGGTACCCGCGCAGGCGGCGGACGGCCGCTTCGGTCGGCTCGTCGTGCAGCAGCGCGCGCAGCGACTCGCGTCGTGCAGCGGCGGACCCGACGCCGTCGACCCCGATCCGATAGTCGTTCGCACCAAGGAAGGGATCCCGCCGGAAGCCGTGGCTGGCCGCAAGCCGCTCCACGACCACGTCGTCGAGCCGATCGAGCGTGGCCGGTCGTGCCGCGTTCGGTCCGAATCCGGAGTCTCGTCCGGTGACTGTCGCGCGCTCCAGCACCGACGGGTCGAGCACGTATGCATCGTCGCCGAAGCGTGCCACGCCCCAGCTGCCGCGCGCGGCGGCCTGCTCACCGAGCGCCGCCACGACGTCGCCGCCGCTGCGTGCGATCGCCTCCTCCGGCACGAACTGCGCGCTGGCGAACACCGTGCGACCCGCGAGCTCGCCGGGCCCGTGGAAGTGCTGCTGTCGTTCCCAGGTGCGCCGGACCACCCGCATCACCCGGTCGGCGACGTTGCGCGGCGGCAGCGTGTGGACGGTGCCCATGAACGCATCTGCGTGCTCGATCGCGGGCACGCCGGGTCGGTGCCAGCGGTTCACGACCGGCACGACCTGCAGGCCGTCGAGCGCGTCCTGCACGAGTGCACGACCGCGGGCCACGTCCGATGCGCTCATCGATCCGAAGCGGGGCTCGTAACGGGCCGCGACTGCGGCGAGCTCGTCCACGAGCGCGGCCTCGGTGGCGGCGGACAGGCCGGAGCGCGCCGCGCCCTGCGCCGCGTCTGCTGCGAGCTGGCGCGCTGCGGCGCCGACCGTCCCGAACTCGATCCCCATCGCCTGAGTGTCGAGACCGCGGGATCTACGGTTGCAGATGGGTCAGCCCTGGTCGTCGCCTTCGCCATCGACGAGGTGGGCATTGCCGTCGTGGTCGAGGAAGTAGTCGAGCAGGATGTCGAGCCCCTGGACCGCCTCGGCGTCGTCGACACGATAGACGTCGGCACCGATCTCGTAGCCGTACTGCCGTGCGCCGGTGTCGTCGGGATCGGTGTAGAGCAGCTGCTGTGACACGAATGCCTGCACGTCGGCCTCGGTGGTGCCGGCTGCGAGCTGGATGCCACCGTCGTCGTACACGTGTACGAGCTGGCGACCCTCGTTGTAGAGGTTCACGCCGCCACCGCTCGTGGGTGCGGCGTCGACGCCGTGCGCGTAGACCTCGTGGCCCCCGACCATGACCGTCGCGTCGGGATCCACGTCGGCTGCTGCATCGGTCGAGCCGGTGTCGGTGGCGCCGGAGTCCTCCGTGCCCGGGTCGGTCGAGCCGGGGTCGGTCGCCGGGGCATCTCCGGCCGCTGCGGGTGCAGTGCCGGTGGTCGTGTAGCGTGGGTCGCTGCCGTCGAGCCCACGCGTCCGCTCGATCGTGGCATCGTATCCACCGCCTTCCGCGTCGACGTGTACGTCGGCGTGGTCGACGAGCGTTCCGTCGACGGTGCACACGCCGCCGGCGAAGTCCGACTCCTGGACCGTCACCTCGTGGCCGTCGACGGTGAGCGTGGTGGTGTCGCCGTCCTGGTGCCCGGTCACCTCCACGTCCTCGGGCCGGGGTGGCGGCGTCGGCTCCGCGCCGTCGGCACCGCCGGCGGAGTCGGTCTGCGGCTGGGGGGCGTACGCAGCGGTGAACTGGTCGCGCGTGTATCCCGGGATCACGACCGGCTGGTCCACGCCCACGAACTGCTCGTCGGGGACGCCTTGGTTGCGCATCGAGTTCTCGGTCCAGGTGTTGCGCCAGTGGGTGGCGAAGTCCTCGCCGGCCGGCGGGGCGACGTGCTCGGCTGCCTGCCAGTATCCGTCGCCGGGCTGGGCCGCGTAGGTCAGCTCGCCCTGCTCGTTGAACGTGAAGCGGTCGCGTGCGTTCGCATCGATCACGCCGTCGGCGGCTGCTGCGTCGAGCAGCTCGTCGTCGCTCGGAGGCGGAGGTGTCTGCGCATCGCCGGCGCCGCCGGCCTCGGTCGTTCCGCTCGTGTCGGCGGCCGGATCGGTCGGGTCGGCACCGCCTGCGCCTTCGGGGTCCGGCTGGTCGGCGACCGCGGCATCCGGAACGAGCTCGGGCCGGTCGGCGGCGACGCGATCGCGGTGGTCGCGCAGGTTGCCGAGCAGGTCGTCGGAGAGTTCGTAGGAGGTCTCGTCGCCGTTCTCGCCGGTCACGGCTACGCTGCGCTTCGCGGCGAGTGCGTCGAGCTCCTCGTCGGTGAAGGTTCCGGCGATCTGGTCATCGAGGTCGGTCAGGCGCGCGAGTTCGCGCTGGATCTCCTCCTGGCGCGCGTCACGGTCGTCGTTGTCGAGCCCCTCGAGGTCGCCGCCGTGGCCGTCGTCGTCGATGTCGACCGCGCCCAGGTCGGTGGGCGTTCCGGTCAGCCCGCCGTCGAGCACGTCCGCCTCGCGCTTGAGCAGCGCCTGCTCGCTGATCGTCGTCTGGTACGCCACGGCGCGCTCCTCGGCGCTCATTCCGGCGAAGTCGACCCGCTGCTGGTCCTGGTCGGTCTGCTCGTCGCGGGCGCGCCCGGCAAGCTGCTCGTCTTCCGCGTCCTTGAAGCGAGCGGACTCCTCGCCGAGCTGCTCGGCGATCAGCGCGCGGCCGGTGGCATCGTACTGCTCGATGCCGACGAGCCCGCGATCCTTGATGGCTGCCTCGGCGTCGGCCTTCTCGTAGCCGGGTTCTTCGGGCTTGCCGTCGTGCGCGTCGTCGAGCGCGAGCTCGATCTGCAGGTCGCCCTGATGCTGGGCCTCCTCGAGGCGCTTGCGGCGATCGGTCTGGTCGTCGCCGGCCTGCTCGCGTTGCTCGATGTGTTCCTTGATCGCCTCGGCGACGGGCTTGCCCTCGCTGCGCTTGTCGGCCTTGTCGGCGCCTTCCTTCGCGCTCGACAGCGCGGCCTTCGGGCGCGGGATCGCTCGAGGCGGCTGATCCTTGTCGGGAGGCTGCACAGACGAGGCGCCATCCTTCGCGTCGGCCTCGGGCTTGGACTGGTCGGTGGGCTTCGAGGAGTCGGGCTTGTCCGCAGGCTTCGGTTCCTGCTGGCGCGGCTTGTCGTCGACCTTCTTGTGGTCGTCCGACTTCTTCTGGCGATCTGCGGCATCCGCGAGCCGCTTGGCGGCATCGGTTGTGGCTGCGCCTGCTGCTTCCACGGCCATTGGCTGGTCCCCCACACTGGCTCCCGGGGCGCTGCTGGTTCGACGACTGTCCAAGGTCGATCGAATGCAGGTGGTCTCCCCGCTCGTCTCGAGTCCAGAGAACCACTGCATGCCCGGACGGGCATCGGTGGGCACTACCTAACTCCGCAGGGGCGCGGAATCACGCTGCTATGCGGGGAATTCTCCCGGCGGCGCAGGTCGACGCGAGTGCGCGTCAGGCGCTGGCGGCGTCTTCTTCGGCGTCGTCCTTGGCGCTGCCACCCTCGGTGAGGAGGGTCGGCGGGGTGCCGCGCTCGATCGTGTCGCGAGTCACGACGCACTTGGTGACGTCCTCGCGACCGGGCAGCTCGAACATCACGTCGAGCAGCGCGTTCTCGATGATCGACCGCAGGCCGCGGGCACCGGTCTCGCGGCTGATCGCGGCCTCTGCAACAGCAGTGAGCGCGTCCTCCGTGAACACCAGCTCCACGTCGTCGTATGCGAAGAACTTCTTGTACTGCTTCACGAGCGCGTTCTTCGGCTCGGTGAGCACGCGAACGAGGTCGTCGGCCTTGAGCGGATGCACCGCGCTGATCACGGGCAGGCGCCCGACGAACTCGGGGATCAGGCCGAACTTGTTGAGGTCCTCGGGCATGACCTCCGCGAACACGTTGGCGATGTCCTTGAGGTCGACCTTGTCCTCGTCGAGATCCTTGCCGAACCCGAGCGACTGCTTGCCGATGCGGCGCTCGATGATCTTGTCGAGGCCGGCGAACGCGCCACCGCAGATGAACAGCACGTTCGACGTGTCGATCGTGAGGAACTCCTGATGCGGGTGCTTGCGG
>JAGQUL010000122.1 GCA_020438525.1 Thermoleophilia bacterium
GTGCCGGTGAGGAACTCGTGGAGCGGCACCTCGCGCAGGAACGCCACGGTCTCGACGCCGAGAGTCGCGACGATCCCGACGGTTGTCGCGACGCACACGAGCGCACACGCCGCCAGCGCCGCGGTCGCGAGCGACTCCGCGGGGCGACGGCGCCTGGTGAGCGAAGCGCTCGTCACGCGTCGTCTCCCGTGTCGGCGTCGGCTGCCGTGTCTGCATTGCGCGACGCGTCGTCGCGGAACGCCTCCCATGCCTTCATGGATGCGTCGAGCTGCTCGGCGGGCTGTGCGATGAAGCCCACGTCGCCGACCAGGTCGTTCACGTTCGCGAGCGCGAAGTCGACGTAGGCCGCCACCTGCTCCTTCGCTGCCCCGTCCCGCGAGACGTAGATGAAGAGCGGTCGCGACAGCGGCGTGTACGTGCCGCCTTCGATCGTCTCCTTCGTCGGCTCGACGCAGCCATTGCCGCTGTCGACCCCCACCGCCTTGACCTTGTCTGCGTTCTCGACCACGTAGCCGTAGCCGAAGTAGCCGAGCGCACCCTCGTCACCCGCGATCCCCTGGACGAGCACGTTGTCGTCCTCGCTCGCCGTGTAGTCGCTGCGGCTCGCGCCCTCCTCGCCGTTCACCTCGCCGGTGAAGTAGTCGAAGGTACCCGAGTCGGTTCCCGGCCCGTAGAGCGCGAGCTGCCTGTCGGGGAACGATGGATCGACGTCCTTCCAGTTGTCGACCTTGGAGTCGGGACCCCAGATCTTCGCGAGCTGGTCCATCGTGAGGCAGTCGACGAAGTCGTTCCCGGGATTGACCACGACCGAGAGCCCGTCAGTCGCGATCGGCAGCTCCACGAACTCGATGCCGGCGTCCTTGCAGGCCGCCCGCTCGTCGTCCTCGATCGGTCGCGATGCGTCGGAGATGTCGGTCTCGCCGGCGCAGAACTTCTTGAAGCCGCCGCCGGTACCCGAGGTTCCGACCGATACCTCGACCTTGCCATGCTCGCCCCGAAACTCCTCCGCGATCGCCTGCTGGATGGGGAACACGGTGCTCGACCCGTCGGCGCTCACCGAGCCCGACAGGCCGGACCCGCCGCTCGAGTCGTCGCTGCCGCATCCGGCGGCGATCAGCGATGCACTCGCAATCACCGTGATCGCTACCGTCCGCCAGGTACCCGTTCGCATCATGCGTGCCCCTCCGGCGCCCGACGCGCCGCGTCGTTCGGGGACCTGCACCGCTGCGGGACCCCTTGATGCCCGGAACGTATCCGCGAACGGTGATGCCATGATGAGCGTGCGATGAAGGCTGCATGAAGAACGTGCGGGACGACCGAATCGTCCCGCACGCGGATCTTGCCTTCTGTGCGCGCCGTCAGTAGCGGCTGGCGCGATTGGCTGCGTCGAGCAGCATCACGGCGATCAGGTCGCCGTTGCCCTCGAGCACCTGCGAGTTGATCTTGTCGACCGTGTCGCGGGGCGAGTGGTAGTTCGGATCCTGCTGGTTCACGGCCCGCACCGACACCCCGAAGTCGAGTGCCGGGATGTCGTAGTCGTCGAACGACGCGTGGTCGCTGCGGGAGTGTCGCTCGTCGTACTGCGTCACCTCCAGGCGGGTCCGGAGCGCGACGCCCTTGAGCGCGTCCGCGATCGCGTTGCCGGTGCGGCGCCCCAGGTCGAACGCGACCTTGCCGAACTGCGACCCGACCATGTCCATGTTGATCATCGCGATCGTGCGGTCGGCGTCGCTGCGATGTTCCTTCACGTGCGCGCGCGAGCCGAGCAGGCCGGCCTCCTCGCCGTCGAACCAGACCAGGCGAATGTCGTTGCGTGTGTCGATGCCGTTGAAGCTCCTGGCGAGCTCGATCAGGGTCGACGACCCGCTGGCGTTGTCGTTGGCACCGGGCGCGCCCCGGACGCTGTCGAGGTGCGCGCCGGCCACGACGAGCTGGCGCTCGCCGTCGGCTGCGGTGCCGCGGCGCTCGGCCACGATGTTGCGCAGCTTGCCGCGCATCCAGCCGCTGCTCTGCAGCTCCTCGACGTGCACGTCCCAGCCGGCCTCCTGCAGCTGCGACATGACGTACTCGAGTCCGCGCTCGTAGCCGTCGGTCTTCCACACGCGCGGAGCCTTGTTGAGCTCGGCGATGTGCTTGATGGTGTTCGACGCGCTCATGCGGTCGATGAGCAGCTGCTCCTGCTCGGTCGCACCCTGGACCCGTCGTGCCGGCACGGGCGCGGCGGTCGGTGCGGCGATCGGCGACGCGGCGTATGCCACGGCTCCTGCGGCAATGCGCATGGGATTCCCCTCTCCCCGAAGCGGGATCGCCGGCGCTCCCCATGCGCCCTCCCGAGGCGCGGCCGGCCACTTCGTGCGCGAGAGTATGCAGTGCCGATCGGCCGCGTGCACCCCGAACGCCGGGCCGAATTGTTGGCCTGCGCAGGCGGTTTGGAAATCGCCGCGCGCGGTCGTGGCCGATTCCGGCAGTCCCGGGCAGCGGCGGCGTTTCACCGATCCACCGCGAGGTATCGGAAGTCCGAGACCACTGCGCGAACGCGCAGCCCGAGTTCTGCAACACGCACCACGGAAAGACGCATCATGACCGACTCACATGAACGCCCGTACGACCACAAGCATGCAGAAGATGCCGTGCACCGCCTCGACGGGCAGCGAATTGCGTTCCTTGCCACCGACGGGGTCGAGCAGGTCGAGCTGACCGAGCCGTGGCACGCGATCGAGGACGCCGGCGGCACCCCCGTGCTCGTCTCGGACCACGACGGCGAGATCCAGGGCTACGACCACGACGAGCCCGCCGACTCCTTCCACGTCGATGCCGACGTGCATCAGGTGTCGGCCGACGAGTTCGACGCGCTCGTGCTGCCCGGTGGCGTGATGAACCCGGACAGGCTTCGCACCGACGAGAGCGCGGTGTCGTTCGTCCGCGGATTCGCCGAGTCGGGCAAGCCGATCGGCGCGATCTGCC
>JAGQUL010000413.1 GCA_020438525.1 Thermoleophilia bacterium
CGATCGCCGCGCCGACGCGCAGCCGGCCGCGGGCGTCCTTCGTGGCGAGCGGATAGAGGTCCAGGTGGGCGATGTCGCGCATCGTGATCAAGCCGGCCAGGCGGCCGTCGTCGTCCACCAGCGGGAGCTTCTCGACGCGGCGCTGCGCCATCAGCTCGCGCGCCTGCTCGAGCGCGGTGCCGAGCGTTCCCGTCACGAGCTGGTCGCGAGGCGTCATGAAGTCGCGCACGGTGCCCTCGAGCCCGCTCGCCACCACGTCGCGGCGGGTGATCAGCCCGAGCAGCACGTCGTCGGGCGCCACGACGGGCAGGCCGTTCACGCCGCGCTCTTCGAGCTGCGCGAGCATGTTGCGGATCGACTCGTCGGGCCCGATCGTCCACGGGTGCTCGATCACGTGGCTCTCGGCGCGCTTGACCTTGCCGACCTGCGCGGCCTGCTCCTCGATGGTAAGGAAGCGGTGGATGATGCCGATGCCGCCGGCCTGCGCCATCGAGATCGCCATCTGCCACTCGGTGACGGTGTCCATGTTCGCGGCGACGATCGGCACGGCGAGCGAGATCAGCGGCGTGAGGCGCCCGGTGGTGTCGACCTCGCTGCGGCTGCGAACGTCGCTGCGCTGCGGGACGAGGAGCACGTCGTCGAACGTGAGGGCGGTGGGAAGGTCGGCGTGACGCATGTCGGGAGAGCCTTTCGGGGCCGTGGACCAGCAGGGGATCCTACCGCGAGTCGGGTCCCCGTTGACGCACCTCGCCCGGGGGCGCACGATGATCTCGACGCCGAGGAGCCGTCCCCACCGGGTCCAAGGTGTTCGCGCATTGTCGTGTGAAGGGTCGGCACGCGCGGACACGAGAGGTACAGAACATGGGTCTTTTCGACTCGGTGACGAACGCGGTGGCCTCGGTCGGTTCGACCGTCGGCAACGCGGTCGACCACGCAAAGGACGCTGGAAAGAAGCTCGTCGACGCCGTCGAGCACGCCCCCGAGACGATCTCGCACGGTGCCCGTGCGGCGCTCGAGGGTGCTGCGCAGCTCGGCCGGCAGGCGGTCGAGGATCCCGTCGGCACGCTCAAGTCGGCAGCGCGGCACGCTGTCGACGGCGCGAAGGCCGTGGGGCAGTGGTCGTGGAAGCACAAGGGCGAGATCGGGTTCTGGGTGGGCACGACCGCCCTGCTGATGGCCGTTCCCCTGTCGGGCGGCGCCTCGGGAGCTGCTGCCGGCGGGTTGATGGCGGCGCGCGGTGCGGCGATCGCTGCGCGGGTCGCGGAGGCCGGGCGTGTCGGCGCGACCGCGGTGCGTGCGGCGCGGGCGGGAGTGACTGCGCTGCGGGCCGCGAAGGGAGCGTTTGCGGCGACGAAGGTCGGCGAGGCCGTGGTGCAGGGCGGAACCGCGGTCAAGGCAGCGCGCGTCGCGCTTGGCGGCACCAAGGTCGGCAAGGCGATGATGGCGGCGCAGAAGCCGCTTGCCACGGCGGGAACGCTGATCGCGGGCGCGAACCTTGCGGACACGACGGTGAAGTTCGCGAAGGGCGATGCGACGAAGAAGGATCTCGCGCTCGCGACGCTGGCGTTCGCGCCGGCAGCGGTCGGTAGCGTGAAGGGCCTCGCCGCGAAGCGCGCGGCGGCGGCGAACCAGGCCGCCGGCCGGGTCGCGAGCACCCACCTCGACGACGTGGTCGAGCAGGCCGTCGAGGCGAGCGACGACGTTGCGCGTGTCGCGCGCGATGCGCCGCTGGCGAATGCGCCGCGCACGGCGGGAGCAGCGGCGGCTGCACGCAAGGATGCGGCGCAGATCGCCGATCGCGCGATGCGGGTGCGGATGGACGCGAGTGCGGCGGCGCGGTCGTCGGCCACCCGACCTGCGGCGAGCGCCACGACCTTGGCGAAGGAGGTCGACGACGTGGCGGCGAGCACGCGAGTTGCGAGTGCTCGTGCTGCGGATGCGGAGCAGCTCGCGCCGGACTGGCTCGCACCGGCCGCGCGCGAGGCTCGGGACCATCTCACGGCGGCGGAGCGCAGCGCGTTGGCTGCCCGTGGCCAGCTGCAGTCGCTCGCGGCGGCGCAGCGTCGGGCCGATCGGGTGGCGCGGAGCGCGGAAGTCGTGAAGGACTCGGTCAGTTCCACCTCCACGCAGGCATTCAACCTGGAGAACGCGGTGGATGCGTACCGCGACCACAACGGCCGCTTCGACAGGACCGACCGATCCCTGGTTCGCGGAATCGCGTCGTGGCTGCTCGGTCGAAATGCCCGGATGGCCGGGCGCGCGACCGCCGGCGCGACCGGGTGATCGCCCGGTGGGCTACGATGCGCGTCGTGAGGAGCGGGCCGGATGGTCGCGGCCGGCGGTGGCGACATCGTCGGTCGAGGAAAGTCCGGACACCGCAGGGCAAGGGTGCCAGGTAACGCCTGGGCGCGGCAACGCGACGGAAAGTGCAACAGAAAGCAGACCG
>JAGQUL010000123.1 GCA_020438525.1 Thermoleophilia bacterium
CGGGCTCCGGTCGCGAGACCGCGGTGCGTGCACTCCAGGCCGCCGGCCTCGAGGTCACCAGCGTGAAGGACATCAGCCCCCAGGCACACAACGGCTGCCGCCCCAAGGCGCGGCGCCGGGTCTGACCCCGCCAGGCAGAAGGACGACTACCAACCATGGCTCGATACACCGGCCCCGCATGCAAGCTCTGCCGACGAGAGGGACTCAAGCTGTTCCTCAAGGGCGAGCGCTGCCTCACCGAAAAGTGCGCGATCGAGCGTCGCGCGTACCCGCCCGGCCAGCACGGCCGCGGCCGCATCAAGCAGAGCGAGTACCTCACGCAGCTTCGCGAAAAGCAGAAGGCTCGTCGCTACTACGGCCTGCTCGAGAAGCAGTTCCGCGGCTACTACGAGAAGGCGTCGCGCAAGGAAGGCATCACGGGTGAGAACCTGCTGCGCCTGCTCGAGCAGCGCCTCGACAACGTCGTGTACCGCCTCGGCTTCGGCGCCAGCCGCGCCCAGGCACGCCAGCTGATCCGCCACGGCCACTTCGCCGTGAACGGTCGCCGGGTCACGATCCCGTCGTTCCAGGTCAAGCAGGGCGACGAGGTCACGCTCAAGCACGAGCGCGCCAAGGACACGATCCTGTCGGCAACCGACCTGGTCGCGAGCGTCCCGGCGTGGCTGCAGGCAGATCACGAGAACCTGTCCGGCAAGGTCGTTCGCGCTCCCGAGCGTGACGAGATCGACGTGCCGGTGCAGGAGCAGCTGATCGTCGAGCTCTACAGCAAGTAAGAAGGCATCCGGGCAGAACCGTCGAAGTTCCGTCCGGATACGGCAACTCCTCCACACATTCAGCAGGGAAGGTCACCCCAGGTGCTCGAATTCCAGATCCCCAAGATCAGCCACGAAGAGCTCGACGATACGCGGGGCCGATTCGTGGTCGAGCCGCTCGATCGCGGCTTCGGCTACACCTTCGGCAACTCGCTTCGCCGCGTGCTGCTCTCGTCGCTCGAGGGTGCGGCGATCGCCAGCGTGAAGATCGAGGGCGTCGCCCACGAGTTCTCCACGATCAAGGGCGTCCGTGAGGACGTCACCGACATCGTGCTCAACCTCAAGCGCGTCGTCTGCAAGCTCCACGGCGAGGAAGAGGAGATCCGCGTCCAGCTCGTGAAGGAGGGTCCGGCGGTCGTCACGGCAGCCGACATCGACGCTCCTGCCGAGCTCGAGGTCCTCAACCCCGAGCAGGAGATCGCCAACCTCGAGGACGGCGCCCTGCTCGAGATGACGCTCGTGATCCGTCGCGGCCGCGGCTACGCCAGTGCCGACGACAACCGCGGTGCGGACTCGACGATCGGCGTGATCCCGATCGACTCGATCTTCTCGCCGGTCAAGCGCGTGAGCTACGACGTCGAGGCCGCTCGTGTCGGTCAGCGCACCGACTACGACAAGCTCGTGTTCGACATCACGACCAACGGTTCGGTGGCTCCGAAGGACGCACTGACCGAGGCCGCGAACATCCTCACCCGTTCGCTCTCGATCTTCGCCACGATCGACGCGGCGAGCGCGCTGCCGGACCTGCTCCCGAGTGCTCCGGTCGAGGAGGAGAGCGCCGCGAAGGGGATGGAGAACATCCTGATCGAGGAGCTCGACCTCGGCGTTCGCAGCTACAACTGCCTCAAGCGCGTCGGTGTGGAGACCATCGGCGACCTGATCGCCAAGAGCGAGGCGGAACTGGCCGCGATCCCGAACTTCGGCAAGAAGTCGATCGAGGAAGTCATCGAGGCGCTCGAGCGAAACAGCCTGGCGCTGCGCGGCAGCGAGCTGCTCTGAACAACATGCGAGACGCCGGCCCGCCCGCCGGCTGCCCCCGAAGAAGGTAGACCATGCGACATCGACGAAACCGCCACAAGCTGGGACGACAGAGCTCCCATCGTGAAGCCACGCTGATGAACCTGGCCGGTGCGCTGATCCGACACGGTCGGATCCGCACGACCGAGTCCAAGGCCAAGGCACTGCGTCCGTACGTCGAGCGCCTCGTCACCAAGGCACGCGAGGACAACCTGCAGAACCGCCGCGTCGTGCGCCGCACGCTGCGCATGCACGACACCGCTTCGGCCCGCAAGGCCGGTCAGCGAACGATCGTGCAGGAGCTGTTCGAGGACGTCGCGCCGCGCTTCAAGGACCGACCGGGCGGCTACACCCGCATCGTCAAGCTGGGCTCGCGCCCGGGCGACGCGGCACCGATGGCGTTCATCGAGTGGGTCGACTACGTGCCCGAGGCTCGTGAGTACCACGACGCGCACGCGCACTCGCACGACTTCGCCACGGAGGCGGAGGCGGCAGCGCACACGCACGCCTGACCTGCCGAATCGGCAATTGTACGTTCGAGGGCCCGGGAATCCGGGCCCTCGTCGTCTTCGGCGTTCAACACGGCTCTACCTGTCGCGTGCCGGTCCGGTCAGGTATGCGACGACCGTCAGGTATGCGACGACCGGCCACTCGCAGTGCCGATCGCGATGAACACGGCTGCGACGAGGATCGCGACGATGAACTGCAGGGTGGAGCTGAAGTCGAACCAGTAGGCGATCCAGCCGCCGATCAGCGATCCCGCGATGCCGGCCACGATCGTGGGCGCCGCGCCGAAGCCCGCCGTTCCAGACACGAGCAGGCGGGCTAGGCCGCCGATCACCAGTCCGATCAGGGCGGTCCAGAGCAGCCACCAGCCGGCGGCGAGCAACGCGCCCCCGAACAACGCGAACAGCACGACGAACAGCAGGATCCAGAAAAGCACGTTCATGCGCGTGCGATACCCGTTCGCCGCGCCGAGCAGTCAGCCCAGGCCGATGTTGCCGTCGTCGCCGAGCTGTCAGGCAGGGTCGTGGGCGATCTCCCACGGATGCCCGTCGGGGTCGCCGAGAGTGATGAGGCTCAGGCGTTGCGCTCCTCGTCCCACGCGACCGCGGGTACCAGCTCGTCGATCTCCGGCTCGAGCAGGTCGGGGGCACGACCGAGCGCGAACTCCACCGATGCCCGGGCCCCGTCGACGGCCTCCGCGAGCTCGCCGACCTGGGCCGCGAGCTGCGTGGTCCATCGTTCGATCGACACGAGCTCGGCACGAAGTCGCACGAGCCTGCGGTCGCGATCGAGCAGCGCGGCACGCAGCTGGACGGGGTCGTCGAGGTCTTCCGCGATCGGCATGCGACCGGCATCAGGGCGTGGATCGTCCATGCCGCGAGCCTACCCGCGGCAGCGATCATGCGACGTGGGCCACCTCGGCCATCGCGCGGCCGAAGGCGGCACGAGGGGCGTCTGAAGCGCAGCCCCGATCAGGTGTCGGAGCGAGGAGCAGGAGACACCGTACCGTCCGCGGTCGCCGCTTCGCACACGGCATCCGCACGTCAGGTCGGACCGGTGGAGAACATCCTTGGAGGTCCAGTGAACGCAGCATCGCTGCACAGGTCGGCATCCCTGCCCGCCGTCGCCGCTCAGCCGGTGACGGTCGCGGGCGGCGGAATCGCGCCCGCATCGGGGCAAGGCTTCCAGCCTGCCACGAGCGCGCAGTCGGACGCCGCGTCCTCCGCGCCCTCGCAGTCGAGCGCCGGCGCCGATTCCAGCCAGAAGGCCGCTCCCACCCCCGAGCAGGTGCTGCAGTCGCTCACGCAGCTGCTCGGCGACGACTTCGGCGATCCGATCGTCGCAGCCGACGGCACGATCTACATGGAGCGCAAGCGACCGGAGTCGGGCTCCGGCACGCTCCAGCTCAGCTACCTCGTCGTGGGCAAGCTCGACAAGGCGACCGGAAAGCTGCAGCCGAGCAAGGAAGCGCTCGCGATCATCCAGGAGAAGTCCAAGGAGTCCGAGGGCGGAAAGAAGGTCCTCGTCAAGGTCGGCGACCAGTGGGTCTGGCAGACCTTCGCGAAGGACGAGAACGGCAAGACCGTCGTGACCGACGTCAAGGCCGCATCCGACGAGGAGGTCGCCGCCTACCAGCAGCAGCAGGCACAGGCCGCGGCCGACCAGCAGAAGCAGGCCGGACTCCAGGACAACGTCACCTTCCAGCGCAAGATCGGCGAGATCGCGTCCGGTCTGGGCATCTTCGGCAGCACCGGCCAGCTCGTCGCGGGCCTGTCGCAGGGACCGAACCCGTACACGGGCAAGCCGGGCGCGGGCTGGATCAGCGGGTGGATCCTCGCGCAGCGCCTCAACGGGCGCGCGGAGGGCAAGCTGCTCCCCAAGTGGGTCTCGAGCGGACCCGTCGCAACCGCGATCGAGTGGGGCCTGCAGGCCTATGGCATGCTCGACATGGGCAACGACATCCGCAACCTGCGGGAGTACTTCGGCGGCGTAGAGCCGCTGCCGAAGGTCAATCCGGGTGCGGTCGAGCAGCTCACCAAGGCCGGCACGCACCCTGCCATGGCGCAGGCGATGGGCCAGCTCGGCACCGAGCTGCGCGACGGCACGCTGCAGATGGTGGACGGCACCGCGAACGCCGCGGTGCTGAACACCAAGCTCGGAGCGGTCCAGCTGGTGCCGAAGGACCAGCTGCACAAGGCGTTTGCCGCGACCGACCCCATCCAGGACGCCGGTCTCAAGGCGCGCGCGGCCGTGGATTCGGGAATCACGAAGGGCATCGGCACGCTCGGCAAGCTGGTCCAGCCGGCGATGATGGGCGCGACCGCGCTCGGGCTCGTATCGAGCGTGATCAGTCTCAAGAACCTCGTGGCGACGCAGGGATGGAAGGCCCTCGTGGAGACGCAGCAGGGGCGCGGCACGCTCCTTGGCGCCGCGACGAGCGCCGCGTTCCTGGGCATGTACCTGCTGCCGATGGCGCTGCCGGCGCTCGGCGTGGCCGCACCTGCGGTCGCAGCCGCGTCGAGCGCGGTGAACATCGCACAGAACGTGCTCGGCGGCGTGCAGCTCGTGAACAGCTACGGCCTGTTCGGCGGCGAGGGCTTCCTCGACAACGACGCGGTTCGTGCGGCGTTCCTGATCCCGCCGCTCACGCCGCTCGGCGGCCTGGCCTTCTGGATGAAGTCACGCAAGAAGAAGCAGGAAGAGGAAGCTGCGAAGCTCAAGGCTGCCCAGCAGCTCGCCGTCGAGCGGGTGACGCAGCAGCGCGAGATGGTCAAGCTCCAGCTGCAGGCAACGGGCGAGATCTCCGGCGCCACCAAGGGCGCCGACGGCTCGATCCTGGTCCAGACCAGCGTGCCGAGCGACCTCAAGCAGCTCGCGGCCCAGCTCGGCTCCGGTGGAGCCGCGGCCTCCGCCGCGGGCGCCAGCTCGTCGTCCACAGCCCCATCGGGCGCCAGCGACTCGCCGAACGCCGCGCTCGAGCAGCAGCGTCGTCAGCTGACGATGGTCGCGCGTCCGATGCGCTGATCCGGCACCGTCATGCCTCGTCACCGGGGCACTGCTCGTCCTGCCATGCCGTCACCCTCGTGGCGGTCGGTGCTGCTCCCGTTGGAGATACACGCGCGCGCACGTACGCGCGCGCGGTTCGGGCGCGGTCGCCGACCTGTTTCACATACCCTCTTGACGTGGTTGCGGTTTCGTTGCACCTTGGAGGCAGAACACTGACGTGGCAGTCTCGTGTGAAGGTCGTGACGGTCGGGAGGGACACCCGGATCGGACACACTACGGACCCTCACGCGGGACGAGGAGGACGGACAACAATGACGACCACCGCAACTTCAACCGGATCAGCGTTGCCGCCGGCGGTGCTGGCGCAGCTGCAGAACATTGCAACCACCATGGTTGGTGGTGGCGGCGGTGCTGCCACGCCTGGCGCGGCGACCCCCGGCGCTGCCACGACCGGCACGGCGGCGAACGGCGACACGAGCGCATATGACGCTCAGATCAACGCCAACCAGCCGATTCCCGGATTCCTCACCGCGACCGGCACGCTGAACCAGCTGCAGGCCGAGGGGATCCTGAGCAAGGGCGGCGCGCTCTCGTTCGCGACCGTCTCGTTCGGTGGCAGCCAGGTTCAGGTCGTGAAGTCGACCACCGGCTATGCGCTTGTTCCCGGCACCGGCAAGGACGAGATCGTCCAGGTCGACGGGCGAATGCTCCGCTTCGACGGCGACGGTCGCAACCTCAACAACTTCCAGGTGGCCGAGCGTCAGGGCGTGCCGGTCGAGTTCGACCGACGCCAGGGCATCGCCGCAGGCATCGGCAACCTGAGCCGCGTGGTCGCGGCGCGACAGGAGCGCCTCAAGAACCTGTCCGAGGCGCTTGCGCAGGATGCCCAGGAGACCGGCACCACCAACCAGCTCGACGTGCAGCGGCTGGTGATGGAGCAGCAGGTCACCGAGAACCTGTCGGCGATGAACAAGAAGATCTACGACAGCGTCCAGCAGTCGGTCCAGGCCTGGTTCCGCTGATGGCTCGCCGGCTCGCACATCCGAGCCGTTCGTCCGCCTCGGCGGACGTCTCCACCGCGTCGACCACGGTCGGCGCGTCGGAGCGCGTGCGCACGATGGATGCGGATCGACACGCCGACCTGTTCGGCGATGTCGACCCGCAGGTGCGGATGCGCATGGAGCTGGTGGCGCGGGCGTCGGCAAGCGCCGATACCGCGCTTCCGTTCGTGGTCGCGCTGCTCGTCGACGGCGACGAGAAGCGGGCTGCGATCGTGGAGGCGATCTCGTCCAACGAGGCGCTCGACGAGCAATGGCGACGAACCTGGGAAGTGCTGCGCCGCTGACGCGGCAGGCGCGACCCGACACCCGAACGACCAGAACACCGCGATTTCCACTCCCCGATACCCCCAATTCCCCAAGGAGCCCCCGACATGTCCATCGCACAGCTCGCCGGTACAGCAGTCGGCTACTCACGCGCAATGGATGCGATCGCGTCCCAGACCCAGGATCCCACGCTCGTGCAGGATCCCGCGCGCCTCGCGATCTTCCAGCAGCAGATGTACTACGCGCAGACGGGCTACACGCTCACCGCGCGTGCCATGCAGGACATGCATCGCGAGGACCAGGTCCTCGGCGAGATGCTCCGCGACGCGTAGCCCGAGGGCGGCCGCATCAGGCCGCCTCCGGTCCATCAGCAGCTCGGTCCCGCCATGTCCCGGCGCGCCGAGATCACACCGAAATCCACGGCCCGACCGCCTCGCTGCGGTCGGGCCGTCTGCGTTCTTCAGCGAAAATTCCACGTAGGAACGTGGAATTCGAGCCAATTGCGAAATTTCTTCCGCTGACGTGAAACAACGAGACCCCCTGGGCCCGATAGAGGGGTGCAGGCACAGGAAGTATCGGCCAGCGGACCGGCCCGGCAAGGCCAGTCCCGAGGAGCCAGATACCTGGGGGGCAACACCATGTCAGTCGGATACGTTTCATACGCAGCGCCACTTGCGACCACCGCAGCGTCGCTCGGCGTCACCGCACAGCCCACGACCACGGGCACCGGCACCACGGGCGGCAACGCCGCGGTCGCCACCGGCTACGACCCCACGCCCGCCACCACCACCGGTGGAGGCGCGTCTGCCACGACGCTCCCGCAGTACGCACAGGCCGCGGCTGCAGCCAACAACACGAGCGTCGCCAACGTGAACGCTGCCACGAACCTGGTCCAGAACCAGTTCGGAACCACGATGGCCAACCAGTTCGCGACCGCCTCCGGCGGCGGCGCAATCGGCGACGCGCTCAAGAGCGGCGTCTCGAGCATCGTCGCATTCGCCCAGAAGGGCATGGCCGACATCCAGAAGGCGATCCAGGGCGACATGGCCGCCAACAACGGTGAAGTCGATCCCGCCAAGATGCAGCTGTACACGATGAAGATGAGCACCTACGAGCTGCTCAACCAGATGGCCGCGAAGATCCAGGAGAAGCAGGATCGCGCAGTGCAGATCTGGCTCCAGTAAGACCGCACCTTCACCGCACACCCACGACCACCACCACACGCCACCACCGAAACGCAGCCTGCTGCTGCGTCGCCCGTCGACACGCGACGGTCTCTACCGCCATCACGGCCCCGAGCACGAGGTGCACCACCACCTCGCGCACGACGGCCGGCAGGAGACACCGCATGCAGACGGGACGAGGTCCCCGATCCGCCCGGACCCACCATCCGGATCCGGATCGCTCGCAGATACCAGCCACATACACGCACGGATTCGCCAGGGGGACGGCGGTTCGTGGACGACAGCAGGAGAGCGGACATGGCCGATTTCGGCAACATCAACTTTGGCGGCGAAGCCCGACGAGCGCACCTCGCGCTGGTCGAGGGCGGTGCCGGTATCACGACCCGGGCGACGAGCGCGGCGACCCGCGCGATCGGATCGACGTCGATCGCGAGCATCGAGCAGCCACGGATCGACCGCAGGATCGCAACCGGCTACGCCGCTGCATCGGTCGAGGGGCCACGCAGCCGCCACGAGACCGGCGTGCGCGCGGTCGCGCGCAACTACGACAGCTTCGAGGATGCGCTGCTCCCGATGGTGCTTGCATCCGGCGTCTCCGGCGATGCAGCGAGCTCCGTCGCAGAGGCGATCATGGGAAATCCGGCGCTCAAGGCGCAGGCCGAGCGTGCATTCCAGCGCGCGCGGCTGAACGCCGTCTGATCCGACGATCGATCCGGTCGTCGTCGACACGGCACGAATTCCCGCGGAACGTCGTCGCATCGCGACACCTCGCAACCGCGTGCATCCCGCTCCGCTCCGCTCCAGCACGCGGACCGAGGACTGCGCGAGGCGACGAATCCGCAACCGACGTAGCGCGCTCTGGGGACGCGTACGTCGACCGGAGGGAGGGCCGGACGCCAGGGTGCGTCGACGACGACGGATCGGATCAGCGGATCTGACACGAGCAACCGGAAGGCACGGGCCGGCTCCGCCACCACGGCGGGGTCGGCCCGTCCGTCTTCAGGCGTGGCTGCTCAGCCGCGTGCAGCCGCGAACGCCGCTGCCGCCTCGCGCGTGGCCTGCGCAACGTCGCTCGCGCGCAGCGGCTCCTGGACCTGCACCACGCCGGGTACGTCCGGGATCATCACCGGCTGGGGCGTGATGTAGACCGTGGGCAGCTGCGGCTGCTGCAGCAGGTGCACGTCCTGGCCGAGGCACTCCGCACTCACCACGAGCACGTCCGCTCCCCAGCCGCGCGCCTGCTCGCTCGTCACGGATCCACCGGCCGCGATCACGTGCAGCCCGTGCGGCGCGAGGTGCGCGGCGTACTCCTGCGGCACCCACGCGCGGAGCGCCACCGCGAGCGGCGCGCCGGTCGGCTGCTGCCGAGGCACGCCTGTCATCGGCGGCTGCTGCATCCCGGGCT
>JAGQUL010000124.1 GCA_020438525.1 Thermoleophilia bacterium
TGCACCACGAGCACGGGCACCTCGACCGCGTCGAGCTCGTGGAGCCGATCCGGCACGACCCTGCCCTTTCGCGGGCGTGGCTGCAGCGGGAACGCCAGGCACAGCACCGCGTCGGCGCCCACGTCGCCCGCGGTTCGACACGCGACCCGAGCACCCATCGATCGGCCACCCACCACGAGCGGCACGTCGTCGCCGAGCTCCTTCCGAAGCACCGCGATCACCTCGCGCCAGCACGTGTCGAGCTGCTTCGCCGGCGCCGGTGCGCGGCGACCCGCAACCCGATACGGCTGCTCGACCAGCGCCACGACGAAGCCACGGTCCACCGCGCGGCCTGCCACCGCGACCAGGTCCGCCGCATCGATCCCGCCGCCGGCCCCGTGGCTCATCGCAAGCAGCCCGCGCGCCGTGCCCGCCGGACGCTCCAGCCGTGCGCGCGCCGGGCCGTGGCTCGTCTCCACCTGCAGCAGCTCGATCACCCACGCAGCCTCGCACGAATCGAGGTGACGATCGAGCCCCGACTCGGTAGGTTCGCTTCATGCATCGAATCGATCGCGGGGATCACGTCGTCGGGTGCGAGCGCGTCCTGCGTCGCTGAACCGCCGCCTCGTCAGGCCGTGCGCACGAACGTCAGCTTCTGCGCCGCGTTGTCGCCGTCGCGGGTGCGCGCCTGCAGGTCGAACGACAGCGTCTCGCCGACGTCCCAGCTCGTCGTCCCCAGGCAGTCGGTCATGTCGACCGTGAAGGTGATCGTGTGCGACGCGCTCGCCGCCCGATCCGGTGCACGGTCGCGCAGCTGGTCGCCTGCCGCCACCAGCGACGGATCCGACTCGCTCAGCGAGCTCCCTGCGCAGATTCCCGGACCGCTGCCGGTGCCGCCGGGCGCATTCGGCACGTCGACCGAGTAGCCCAGGCCGCCGATGTCCACCCACCGCGCCTCGACCGGTGCGATCCGCGGGCGCTGCGGACGCCACAGCGTGAACGTCAGCACGACGTGCCCGTCGCTGCCGGCCTCGACCTCGGCGGGGTTCGACGTGGTGCCGGGCGTGCTCGCGTCGACCGGGTACGACACGCTCGTGGTGGATGCGCCCGCGTCGTCGCTCCACGCCGTCACCGCCGGCGTCGACGTGAACGCGTACGCCAGCATTCCGGGTGCCGCCAGCGTGCGGCTGCCCGCGGTGACGCGCTCGATGAACGTGTCGCCTGCGTCGAGCCTGTCGAACGTCGCTCCCGTCAGCAGCTGGAAGTCGCCGGTCGGGCCGGCGGTGATCGTGCCCATGCCGTCGCCGTCGGAGTCGAAGTCGTCGGGGAAGCTCGTGCCGCCGCTCGAGCTCGCCTCCAGGGCCGTGCCGGTGCCGCCGCTCGAGCAGTAGGTCAGGCCGCCGCAGTCGAGCTCGACCTCGTCGCCCGGCACCACCGAGATCGCGAGGGTCTGTGCGCTCGTGAGCGCGTCGTTCACCGCCGAGCGACTCATCGCGCTCGAACCTGCATTTGCGTTGAGCGAGTCCTCGAGCGCGAGCTTCAGGTTCGAGAAGATCCGCACCTGTCGCTCGCGCGGCGTCGGCATCGATCGAGCGCTGCTGCCGCGTCGCGCCGCGCCGCGCACGGAGGCGTCCACGTTGTCGAGCTGCAGGTCGCCGTCGTCGTCCACGTCGAACGCGTTCACGATCCCGTCACGGTCCATGTCCTGCCCCGACAGGCCGCGCGCGGGAATCGACCGCGGCGTGCGGATCAGGCCGAGCCGTCGCGCGCCGGCGGGAACGCCGCGCACGAGGATCGCGTTGATGCCGCGCGCCTGGTGGCCGCGCGCCGGCGCGTGCAGCACGAGCGCCCAGCCGGCGCGCGCATCGATCGCGCCGAGCGCCGTTCCCGACCGAACGCCGGTCACGCCGACCCGACCGC
>JAGQUL010000125.1 GCA_020438525.1 Thermoleophilia bacterium
GTCGGTTCAAATCCGACAGAGGGCTTACACGAAAACCCCCGCTCAGGCGGGTGTTTTTCCTCGCTGTCAGGCGGCTCGAATTCGCTGCGGGGCAAAATAGGGCAAGAAACGCGCAACTCTGCGCGACGCGCGTCCGTGATTCGCTCGTGGGCGGGTCGGCGATCGGTCGCGTCGAACTCGGCGATGACGTGGCCGTAGGTGTTGAGCGTCATGGTGGCGGAGTGGCCAGCATTGGCGGCGACCTCGACAATGCTGCTGCCTTCGTGGATCAGCAGGCTCACGAACGAATGGCGCAGGTCGTAGGGCCGTGGGCCTTGGTCGGTGCCGTTCATCGCGCGCCAGCCGCGTTGGGGCTTGCCATTGACGCGGCGTTCGATGTAGCGCCCGAGCCCAGCCTCGAGGCAGGTGCGTTGGAACACGCGGCTGGTCCAGTTCTTCCAGTCCTCGGTTCGCCACGTCCCGCCGTTGGGCCGAGGGAAGATCAGGTCGTCGTCGGTGTCGCATTCGCTCGCGGCGCGCCACGCGCGCAGATCGTCGGCCAACGGCGCGAGCAGCCGAACCGATCGCACCTTGCCCGTCTTGGTGTCCTTGTGGCGTCCGTCGCTGATCGCGCCCTCGACGAGGATCGACTTGGTAGCGACATGCTTCCAGCGCAGCGCGAGCGCCTCGCCAGGTCGGAGGCCCGCGTAGGCGAGCACGGAGATCAGGGTCGCATCGCTCAACTTGTCGTCGCGCAGCAGGATCGCGCGGAGCTTCTCGACCGTGGCGGGGGCCATCACGGTTGCTTGGCGCTTGTTCTTGTTGGCGGGCTTGCGGATCTTGCGTACGGGGTTGTCGGGGATGCGATTCCACTCGACTGCGCGCTGGAGCACGCCTTGTAGGAGCGTCAGGCATTTCTTGATCGCCTCGGTGCCGACGCCGTCGGCCGAGAGGTCGGTCGCGAACTGCTGGATCAGTTGCGGATCGGCGTAGAGGCGGCGGAGCGAGTGTCCGCCGAGTGGTTCGAGAATGTGCCGGTCCCACACGCCCGCGTAGGACTTGCGTGTCTCGGGGCTGAGGTGGTCCTTTGCGTAGCTTGAGAACCATTCGCGTCCGAACTCGGCGAGCGATACGCGGCCGCCGTCGAAGGAGATCAGGTCGCCCGTCTGCTTGCGGTTGCGAACCTCAAGCTCCCACTTCTCGGCGTCGGCTTTGCGATCGAAGCGGCGCGATCGGTGGCGTCCCGATTCGTCGACCCAGCGCACCGCGTAGGCGCTGCGAGCGTTCTTGCGTTGCACCTTGTGGATGCTCATGCGTGTGATCCTCTCATTGCTCGTCGAGTAGCTCGCGCAGTCCGCCGATCGCGGGCGGGCGTCGCAGACGCCTGCGCCCGCCGCGCGGGTCGGCGAACGGGACAGTGGGGTCAGTCGGCGTCACGAGATTGCCGCGATACCAGGCCGCCATATCTTCGGGTGCGATGCGCAACCGGCTGCATAGCTTCATCGCAGGCAGTTCCCCACGCTCGATCGCGCGTCGGATGCTCTTCTCCGACAAGCCGCACATCTGCGCAACCTCTGGAATCGTCAGCAGGCGCATCGCCAGCAACGCGTCAGGTGTTGGCGGCTGCTCGGGATCGGGTGCGGTCATGGGGGGGTCCTTCGGACGTGGAGCGTCGCGAAGGCTGCGCGTGGCGAGAAAGGCAGTCAGGGCCTCGCTTAGGGCGAGGGGCGAGCAGGAGCACAGCTGACCGCAGCCGATGTCAATGACATCGGCACGAAGTGACGCATACTTGAGGCTCTCTGGGCGCCACAGATTGATGGAGCGGTCACGCCGCCGGTAGCCGAAGCTGTCCGGCGCTCGGCCGGGCAGTCCGCGGAGTGATCTCCGCGTCGCGCATGAAGCGAACGCGCATGAGCACCAGCTTGCCATCGTCGCCGTGCGCGACGACGTGTGGGACACGCTTGATGATGCTGCGGTAGGTGGGGTGTACCTGCATCCACTGCTCGTAGGTGAGTTCGATCTGCTGCATGTCGGGCTCCCGCATCGCGGCTTGTTGTCAGGAGGTGGCTGGGGCGACCGGCCGTGCGCCGGTCGCCCCTGTGCGCGTCAGGCGACGGCCTCCTCGGCTTCGGGCTGCTCGGTCGGCTGCTCGCCCTCGTCGACGACGAGGCCGCCGTTCAGGACCGCGACGTAGCTTGCGACGACGACCTGGCGGTACTGCTTGGCTGCGCTCTTGCCGTTGGCGGTCCAACTCTCGGAGCGGATGTAGCCGCGCACCTCGACCTCGGTCTTCTCGGTGGGGCGGTCGTTGGCGATGTTCGCCTCCTCGCCGAAGGCCTTGATCTCGACGAAGTTCAGCCCGCCAAGGTCGCCGTTGCGGCACGCCACGGTGAACAGCGCGATCAGGTCCTTGCCGGCGGAGCCCGGCGCGATGATGCGCGGCTGGCGCGGCAGGGTTCCCTTGAGTACGACGTGGTTCATGGTGTTCGCTCCTTGGGGTGTGTGGTGGGTTGCTTCGCCGAACTCACCGCCGGTTTCCGACCCCGGGCGCGTAGGCCAAGTCGGTGGACGACCCTTGGGTGGGACGCCGCCCGGAGGGCTTCAGGCTTTGGCCTACCGGCAAGGGGGAGTGACCGGCGAAGTTCATAGGCACGGCAACAGCCACTTCCCAGGGAGCAAGCGCCAGCACGTCGCGCTCCTCGAGTCTGCATCCACGAACTCGGCGCGCGTGGACCGAGTAGCGATCGAAGGGACCGCCAAGAGTCCCGTAGATCGCCGCTGCACGATGCTCAATGCCGCACGAACCTGAGCTATCGACCGCCTCGGCCGAAGCCGTCGTGGTATCGGGTATGCGCTTGCCGCAACCGATCAGTCTCAACGCGGTGCCGATCGCCGAGCGCTGTGTCGCGAATCCGTCCCTCGCCCGTCTCGCTGCATCAGAGCGGGCGGATCGCCGTCGCGCTCGCGCGGTGGTGATCCGACCGCAACCGGGGTCCGGGGTGGAACCCCGGAATGCGGGGGGATCAACGGTGGCCCCGCCCCCGCTCCGCCTGGTCGTAGCTCAGCGTTCGCGGCTGATGCCGCGTCCGTGGCCGGGGCGCATGTGCGCGAGGTCGGGTACGCGGTCTGGAGCGAATTTGTGCTCGCGGTCGGAGCGGCCGAGTTGGTCTCGGGCGCGCGTGACGTCTGCGCAGGTCCGGTCGAATGCGAGATATTGCTTGTAGTCGCTGCGGCTGTCGGGTTCGCGCCCGAGCGCTGTGTCTTGGTCGGTGACCCTGTGTTCGTGGCGGTAGGTCTCGATCGCGCGCGCCGCGCGCTCCCACGCCTGCGCGTGGTGCTGATCGGCGGGCCGTTCGCCGATCACGCGGGTCAAGTAGCGCTGCGGTCGGCGCACGCGCTGCTCGATCGAGTGCGTGCGTAGCTCGTCGCGCTGGCAGGTTAGGTCGTTGACACGCTGCTCGCGCTCGGCAAGTTCGGTGCCATGTTCGCGCTTCCAGGCTTTGGGTGCGTCCGGCCGTTTCGCCAGCTCGTTGTACTTGGCGGCGAGCCGATTGCCCTCCAGTTCGTACTGGTCGCGCTGCTGGGTGAAGCGGTCGTGGCGTTCGCGAGCGTCGCGCAGCTGCTCGCGCTGCCACGGCCGCGCCTGCTCCAGATCACGCTCGGCGTCGGCGACGCGTTCCTCGGCCCACCGATAGCTGTGGCGGAGTCGATCGTGCTCGCCTCGTACCTGTGCCATTTCGCGCTCGAGCTGCCCCGGATAGGAGGCCCGTAGCTGATCGTGAGAGGCGGCGGCGCGTACCAGTTCGTGTTCGAGTTCGGCGAGTCGCGTCGCCGATCCGTCGCGTTGTGTGGCGGGGAATTCGACGGCGAGCGCTCGCTCTGGCTGCTCGCGATAGTCGAGGCTGGGCAGCTGCGTGCGCGATTCGTCCATCTGCTTGGCCAGGCGCTGCCATCGTTCGCCGTCGCTGCCGTCGGTGCCGAGCACCTCGCGGCTGGTGTACAGGTCGTGGCGCTCGCGCAGGCGCGTGCCACCCACATACGCCGACTCCCGGCTCAGCGTTGGCCCACCCGTCAACTCGGCAGTACGCGTGCGCGTATCGCCCTGGGCTGGATAGACGTGGCTGGCATAGTCGAGCCGCAACCCTAGGCAACGATCAAGATCGACCTCGACGACTCGCGGCTCGCGGCGCGGCTCCTCGACCCGCACCCACGCCTTGTTGTGTTCCTGCGAGACGCGCTCGACCACTCCGTTCGTGCCGTTTTCCACGCGCCGCTCGCCTTCGTTGCGGTACGCCTTCTGGCGGAACGTCACCTGATCGCCTGCATGCAGCTGGTAATCGCGATCAGGAGATTTCACCCCGCGCTCGCCAAGCTCGCCCGCTTCGCGGCGCTTGGCCTGAGCGAGCATGTTCACCGCGTCCACGTCCGGGTTGCATGAGTGCACCACCAGCAGCGTGTCGCCGATCGCGTGCTCGTGCCGCCACACGTTCCAATCGTCGACCATCCGCTGCATCGCCTCGCGGTGCGTGTCGAGCAAGTGCGCCGCCTCGTGCTCGTGCAGCAGGCCCAACGCCTCGCCCGCGTTGCCGTCGCGCAGCAGGTTCTGAAAGTCCTTGACCCACTGGTGGGGCGTGCGGTGGATCTCGTCAAGTTCGGACACCCGCACCGCGTCGAGACCCAGCAGGCGCGGGAGCATCCCACCTGCGCCGATTGCCGACAGCTGCGCGGGGTCGCCGACCAATCCGAGCTTGCAGCCGGTCTGCTCGACGATCCGCATCAGGCTCGCGAGGCGATGGGTGTCGACCATCCCCGCTTCGTCGACGAGCACGACCGTGCGCCTGTCGATGTCGATCAGGCCCATCTCATATCGCGCGGCGAGCTGGTTGATCGTCATGGACAGCGCGTTCGCTTGTCCGCCAAGGCGCTGCGCGGTCGCGCCCTGAGTCGCGACGGCGATCACCCGCCACCCATCAGCCTGGTAGGCCTCCGACGCAGCGCGGATCACCGCACCCTTGCCCGTACCAGCGCGCCCAATCAGCGCAGCAACCCTGGCGTCGCCGCACAACGCGTCGACCGCAGCGACTTGTTCAGGGGTGAGCTGCGCGCCGATCGCGGCCTGCGCGCCAACGATTCCCGCACCGATCGCGCGTCGATCGACCGGCGTCGCGGCCGGCGTGCGCTCGGCGACCTCGAGCACGTAGCGCTCCATCTCGCGAATGGAGCGAGTCGTCACCCGATCATCGGCCAAAGCGATCAACACACCACGCTCCTGCAGCTCGCCGACCACCTGCATCGCGTCGATCGGTGTGAGGCGGCCAGCGCCCGCCTCGTAGGCCATCGCGCGAAGCTCGCGCGTACGCACTGTCGCCCCCTGGGCGGCGACCCGTTCGACAAGCTCCTGCGCAACCAGCTCGCGCGCCGTGCGTGTGTCCAGCTGCATCGAGCGCCCCCACACCTCGCTCGCCGCCGCCGCGTCGAAGCCGTGCTCAGCAGCCACCGCTCGCCAGTACGGCTCGATCTCAGCAACCGTCTCCGGCCCTTTGCGCTCACGACTCTTGATCGCAAGGTCCGCGATCTCGCTGTCGACCGGCAGTCGTCCGTAGCGCGCCACGAACTCAGCGCGCGCGGCCTCGACCTCGCGCGTTCGACCCGAAAGTCGTTCGCACACTTCGCCCGGCACACCCTCGATTTCGAAGTAGCGTCCCTGCTTGCCGGTGCCGTGCTCGATCTCAAGGCCCAGCTCGATCAGACCCTTGGCAAGCTCGGCGCGAAAGTACGCGCCGCCTTCGCGCCCTGAGCGCACCCACGCCGCCTGGTTCGGCGTCACCAGCTTCCCATCGGAGCGCTCAACGCCGACCACCACGCAATGCACATGTAGGTGCGGATCCGGCACGTCCGCAGCTCGCGCTCGCCGCGCGGTGTGATGCACAAAGTACGCCGCAGCCACGCCCCGCGCCGACTCCCACACGCGCTCGCCGGTCTCGGTTCGACGCTGCACGCACGCGGTGGTCAGCGCCATGTATCGCACCGTCTGCTCGGCCGCCGCACGCGTCGCCTGCTCGATCGCCGCGCGCCGCTCCGGGGTGCTCTGCGCCCACAGCACGCTCACGCTCTTGGGCACACCCATCGTGAGGTCGTGGCTGTTGACGACTCCGTTCGCGCCAGGCCGGCGGAGCTGCTCGCCCGTGTCAGCGCGCTGGCCGCGTAGCGCCCGTGCGAGCGCATCGCGCGTAACGACCGCATCGGGCTCGACGCCCAGCGCCGCGAGCGCGGACGGATCGCCGCGCCACAAGCCCGCAGCATCGCTCGCACCTTCGGCGGCACCGGTGTAGTAGTCGCCGCGCTGCGCCTGCCATGCCTCGCGCTCGTCTTCAGCGCGCCCGGTCAGGTAACCGGAGTAGTCTCCGGCCTGCAGCGACCCGATCTTGCGCACTGTCAGCACGGTACACTCGCATGTCAGTCAACATGTCAATCCCCAGCGTAGCGTGCAATTGACCTGCCCCCAAGACTGTCAGTCTGTTTGGTCTGCAAGGGAAGGAGAGGGGCGAGGGATGCGGATGTCAGTGGCGGCAAGGCGCGATGTGATTCGAATGACATATCGAGAGAGGCGTCCTGTGAATCAGGTCGCGATCGTGCAGAGCGGATCGGAGCGGTGAAAAGGAAGGGCGGGTCGGGTGTGCTGGCGAGGGAGGGTACCGTAGGGTATGCAGTCCGCACCACTGGATTGTCTTGCGCACCGGCCGAACAGGCCGATCCGCTGCATGGCATCCCTTCCCGCCACCTGGCGGAAACGAGGCGCTTACAACGCGTGGACCAGAATCAGGGGCGCAGGTCAGCGGCGGCGCCGGAGTCGGAGGCGAGCGGATGGACGATTGGTGCGGCGCCGGGCATCGCGCCACGATACTCGACCCCCGCGTTCGTGACCGTCAGCGGCGCACGTGCGCCGTCGTCAGCTGCAGACCGTCCGCGCCCGCGCGGATCGAGCGCGTCGACCCCGCGCGCATGATGAGCGACAGGCCTGGTGCGAGCGCCTGATCGACGTCGTCCGCCACGAGCACGCCCGCACCTCCGGTGACCACGAGCGCGACGTCGCGGTCCAGTTGCGCGGCGGGCAGCTCGCAGCCTGCCGCGACGCGCACGTTCGTGGCGTTCATCGAGCCTGCCGCGAGCCTCGCCGAACCAGGCTTCTGGAGCGGCGTGCACACCGCCAGCGGCTCCGCGGCCGCGATCGCCACCGTCGCCTCGACGTCCAGTTGCTCGACGCGGTCCTGCCACGCCTGGAACAGCTCGCGCTCCTCCCAGCGAATGTGGTCGTGCAGCAGCGTCGCCAGCTCGGCCGCGACGGCCGCATTGGTTGGATTGTCGACGAGGCGCGCCTGCAACACGCGCAGGCGCAGGTGCTCGCTCGCCATGCGCGCGACCTCGTCGTCGGTCGTGCATCCGTGCCGCGCCGCCAGCGGCAGTAGCTCGACCTCCTCGCGACGCATGTGCGACGAGAGCTCGACGCGGAAGAACGCGAGCACGTCCGCGACGGCAGTCTCGAGCGCCTGCTCGTCGTCCACCTCGTCGGCCTCGGCCGCGCGCCCGAGCCGCAGCGCCTGGGCGAGCCCGTGCTGGTGGTCGTGCGAGTACGGGATGAGCCATTCGGCGCGGCGCATGCCGGCCTCCTCTGGGCGATCGCGGATTACATCGATACAATGGCGTCGATACTAGCTGCGTGAGGAAGGTGCGTGTGCCGGGCGATACACCACGATCCAGTACCGCGCGCCTCGTGCTCGAAGCGCTGCAGGTCGCGCCCGAGCCGGCCACGAGCGCGCAGGTTGCCGAAGCGACCGGGCTTGCGCCGTCCGTCGTGCGCCACCACCTGCGCCGCCTGCGCGAGGCCGGCACGGTCGTCGAAGTCGACCACGGCCTCGAGACCGGCATGCGCGGTCGTCCCGCGCGCGCGTGGCGCGTCCGTCCCACAGTCGACGTGTTCGCGGTCGGGAGCATCGCGGCCGAGCTCGCACGCGCCCGCGGGGATGCCATCGAAGACCCCGTCACCACGGCCGCGATCACCGAGCTCGGCAGGCAGCTCGCGACGGCGAGCGACGGCGACTCGCTCGCCTCGATCCGTGCGGGACTGGCGCGGCTCGGGTTCGCACCTCGCTCGGTCCAGGGCGCCGACGGCGCCGAGCAGATCGTGCTCGACGAGTGCCCGTTCGTCGACCCGTCCTGCGGCGTCACGGACCTGGCGATCTGTCGGGTCCACGGGATGCTCGCCGACGGCATGGCAGGGCCATCGCGTCGCGTGGACCACATCGACGTGGATCCAACCGGGCGGGGCTGCATCATCTGTCTCGAGCGCGTACGAAACAGGGCCGCAGCGCCGCGGACGGGCATCGACATTCGTCCCGTTTCAGACGGGGGTGGAGCGTCGTGAGCTCCACCGAGGTCTCGCTCGTCGACATCACGGATGCCGCGGGCATCGGCAATTGTCGCTCAGAGCGGGTTTCTTGTGCTCGGGCGACCATCGCGCAGCTCGCAATCGTCAACGATGCGCGAGGGCCGTACCCGCGGGCTCGCGTGCGCCCGCATCACGTGTGCCTGGATCGCGTGCGCCGAGGACTCCGAGTGCTACCGCGCCCGCGCCGCAGGCCGCCCCGGCAAGCACGGCTGGTCCCACGAGCCGCGGGTCGGTGAGCCACCCGACCATCAGCGCGAAGCCGGGGATCAGATATACCGCGAGCGCGGCGGTGCGCGCACCGAGACGACGAACCGCCTCGAAGAAGAACACGTAGGCAAGGCCGGTCGGCAGTACGCCCAGCGCGATCACCGCGAGGATGACGTTCCGGGACGGCATGTCTGGCGTCGGTCCGATCAGCCATGTGGGCGTCATGAGCAGTGCGGCGAGGATCGTCAGGCCTGCGGTGCCGCGGAGGGGGCCGAAGTGCAGCACGGCAGGCTGGATCGTCACCATGGATCCGGCATGCGAGAGCGCAGCCACGAGCAACAGGCCAACGGCCCACGCGGGCGCCCCTGCGGGACTGGCAATTGCAGGGATCGCAGCGGCGAACGTTCCGAGCATGAGCGCCAGGAGCGCTCGGCTCGTGAGGCCTCGATGCTCGGACGAGCCGCGCGAAACGATGCCGGCAAGCAGGGCAGCCCACACGGGAACGGTGCCGAGCACGACCCCTGTGGTGGTGCTGGTCGCGCCGACCTGTCCGAGCGATACGGTCGCGTAGGCGATGCCCGTGAGCACGCCTCCAACGAGCAGCGCGCGCCACGCGACTCGTCGACGTGCGGGATCGGTCGCCGCGGTCGGGGGAGCCGGCGAAGGGCGCAGCGCGACCGCGGCGCAGATCACGATCGCGCCGATCATGCATCGCAGGAATGTCAGCTCGAGTGGCTCGAGTTCGGTGAGCGCGACTTCGGTGATCTGGAACGCGGATCCCCAGCATGCCGCGGTGGCGATGAGGCATGCCAGCGCAATCATGCGATTACGTCGGGTGAGCCGCTGCGAGGCGGCGAAATCGACGCCGCCTGTCAGCAGCTGTGCGGTCTCGCATCGCAGGCATGCCGCGCCCGTGGCATGCGCACGCAATACGCAAGCGCCGCATGCCGTCTGCGTACGAGCGCAGCCGCTCACGCGAGCGCGAGTTCGGCGTCGTGTCGTACGGATTCGACCGACTCGCGTGGGCGCAACGGCGTCAGGTGAAAGCGAGGGCCGACGCGGGCGAGCATCGGCGTGCCGGAGGGCAGCAGCAGCCACACGTCATCGTGGATGCTGCCGTCGAGCAGGGCGAAGCATCCGAGGCCCGGTGACCGATGTCGATGCAGCGACACCAGATCGGTCGCGCACGATCGAACGTGACGCAGCACCGCCTGCAGCATCATCGGTGACATCTCGCGTGGCCGATCATCCCAGCATGCCTCGACCACGCGCTCGACGTCGACGGCCGATGCACCGGGCTCGATGAAGAGACTGACCTTAAGCCCTGTATGTCGAATGCTGGATTCATGCAGTCGCTCCACGACGCTCGGGCTGGGAGGGACGGGCGTGACGTGCATGGAAGCAGCCTCGGTTCTGCGGCGGATGGCACGAATCGTGCTCGGCAAGCATTGCGCACGCGCGTGGTGTGCTCACACCGTGTTTTGCCGCAGATCGTTGCGCACATCGACGCGGATATCACGCGACGCGGGCCCCGACGAGCGTGATGGCGACGAACACGGTCACGCTGACGGTGGTCACGGCCACGATCGGTCGGCGAAGAACCCAGTCGATCGGCCGCTCGAAGCGGACCTCGCCATGATCGAGCAGGCGCGCGAGCAGGCGGGATTCACCCGACAGGACGAGAGCGGAGCCAAGGATGAAGACGCTGCCTCCCGGCCCCGGAATGAAGATGTTCGCGAAACCGAATGCCAGCAGCCCGAACCCGAGCAGGATACGGAGCAGTCTTCGCGGGTGCGCGCGAGGCACGTGGCTGCGCTCGTGAAACCGCGTGATGAAGCGCTCGCCACGTTTCGAGTCGGCTGCTCGTGCCGCGTGGGCCGCTGCATGCTGCCTGATTCGAGTCAGCATGCAGCGCCGACCCTCGTCATCGCTCGAACTGCCGAGCATGAGCTCCCAGCAGGTTCCAGCGGCAGTGTCATCGACGGAGCTCCTCGATCGAGGGGACGCCCCTGCATGGTATGGAAACTGCGGGGAGGGACAACCGTAATTCTCCGCAGCTCGATCGATGCGCCTGCAATCGTCTCCGCGCACTGAGGCAGTCGGCGGTGGCGGCCGCGTGTCGCGGAATCCGCGATACTTGAGGTGTGTCCTCGGACCCACAACAGATTCCCGAAGTCGAACCACGCCCTGCGCACCTGCGATGGCGAACGGGCGTGCCCATCGTGGACATCCGAGCGCCGCACGAGCGGGTGCGTGGCCGGATCGAGGGTGTGCACGAGCGAGGCGACGATGATGACCCCCTCGAGCTGTGTCTGCAGCTCGCAGCCCTGTCGTCAGAGGGCATCGTCATGTGTGCCACGGGCGTGCGCAGCGAAGCCGTCGCGCGGGAGCTCGTGCGCGCGGGTCACTCCGGCTGGTGCTCGCTGGCCGGGGGGATCGGGGCATGGTCGAGCGCCGGTCTGCCCGTCCTGCGCGACGCCGGGCTGACAGACGAGCAGCACGAACGCTACTCCCGCCAGCTGCTCCTGCCCGACGTGGGCGTCGCCGGCCAGCTGCAGCTGCTGCAGTCACGCGTGCTCGTCGTCGGTGCAGGGGGACTTGGGTCGCCGGTCATCCTGTACCTGGCCGCCGCGGGAGTCGGAACGATCGGTATCGCCGACGACGACGAGGTCGAACTGTCCAACCTGCATCGACAGGTCATCCACGACACGCGATCGCTGGGGGAGTCGAAGGCCGCCTCGGCCGCACGTCGCGCACGAGACCTGAATCCCGACGTCGACGCGGTCGTGTTCACCCAGCGCGTCGGAGACACCAACGCCGACGAGCTGCTGGACTTCGGCTGGGACGTCATCGTCGACTGCAGCGACAGCTTCGCCACCAGGTACCTGCTCTCCGATGCGGCCGTTGTCCGTTCGATTCCCGTCGTGCACGGCTCCATCTATCGAACCGACGGCCAGGTCGCGGTGTTCGCACCGCCGCTCGGTCCGTGCTACCGATGCCTGTATCCGGTGCAGGCGGCTCCCGAGATTGCCCCGAACTGTGCGGACGCAGGCGTGCTCGGCGTGCTGCCGGGGATCATCGGTTCCATGCAGGCCAACGAAGCGATCAAGCTGCTGCTTGGTGTGCATTCCGAGCTGCAGGGCGGCCTGCTGCTGTATGACGCGATCGCGCCCCGACTCGACGTCGTGCGCGTGCCGCGACGGCCCGATTGTCGCGGCTGCGGAGACCGGAACGATTCCACCACGCTCAATCGGTGAGCGTGCCGACCCGCGCGGTTTCCCTGCGAGCCCGCATCTCATCACCGATCGCCTTCAGTTCGTCCGATCCGAGGGCCGAGCGTGCGGTCACGAAGACATGTTCGTCCTCGGCCCGGATGTGCTCGACGTAGATGGCCTGCAGTCGGGTCGACAGTTCCACGAAGCGCCGACGGTCCGCGGCGTCGACGCCGCCGCGTGCGAGCCAGCTGCGGCCGATCCGGTCATGCTCGGCGTGCAGGATCGCGGCCTCGTCATGCTCGTGTTCGAGCCGCTCGACGACCTCGAGGGCAGTTGCGACATCGGGACGGTTCGCGTGCGTGCGCAATCGGGGAAAGAGTGAGTGCTCCTCGTCCTGCGTGTGGAGGGGTGCCGCATTCGCGAAGTACTCGAGCGCTGCGTGCAGGGCGTTGCGCCATTCGACATCGAGCGGCGACGGAGCTTCGTCGCCGGCTCGTGCAAGCATCGCGAGGAAGCGCTCGACGCGACGGTGGCAGTCCTGGAGCATGTCCAGCGGCTGGTCGAAGTCCGCGAGTGGCGGGTTTCCGGGCATGAGCATCATCGTTGCTCCAGTGCTCGACGGTACTCGTCGGGCGTGTTGAGGTTGGCAAACGGATCAGGTGTGTCGGCGAGCGACTCGAGCTCGTCGATCGGGATCAGCAGCACGTCTGGAAGGCATTCGATCAGTCCGCGCAACGATCGCCCGCCACCATCGATGTAGCGCTGGACGTACGGCACGACGCTCGCGTTCCATGCTGCGCACAGCGGCTCCACGCCGTGCGAGCTGACCGGTGCGACGATGGAGTGCCCATCGAGTCGAACGAGCAGCTCCTGCAACACGTCAGCCGTCACGAACGGGGCGTCGCACGGGCATGTCACGCACCTGTCATGGCGCGCCGCGCGCAGGCCCCCGTGCAGCGCGCCGATCGGCCCGATGTCGACCGGTTCGTCGACGGCGACCCGGGCAGCGCCTACCGGTGCCTTGCCAGGCCGTGCGAGGACGATGACCACGTCGGACACCGCGCGCGTCGCGATGGCGACGGCGTGGTCGAGGAGCGTGGATTCGCCCCACGGCAGCATCGACTTGTCTCGGCCCATGCGCCTGCTTCGACCGCCTGCCAGGATGAGTGCCGTCGCCTCGATCATAATTCGCGGCTCGACTCCAGGCATGCGTCCACGATCCGTGCCAACTCCGCCGCCTCGAGCTCGTCGGGCAGCACGCCGATCGTGATCACGGATGCGTCGTGGGTCAGGCGTTCGTCCTGCGCCGGATCGAGGTGGATCGCGAATCCGGACGCGGACCGAAAGCCCTCGGCGAGCACCACGTCGACGTGCTCCGCAATCCGCCCCACTGCCTCGTCGAGGCCGATCCGTGGATGGTCATGCAGCAGCGTGGCGGTTGAACTCGGACCCACGAGGACCGTTGCGACGGCCCCGGCGACACGATGGCGGTCGCTGTCCTTGCCGGGATGGTCCAGGTCGAATCCATGGTGCGTGTGCTTGATGGTTCCGACCCGCAGGCCGCGATCGGCGATTGCCGGGATGATGCGTTCGATGAGGGTCGTCTTGCCGACGTTGGAGTGCGGACCGCTCACGCGAACCACGATGGGCCGTGCTCCTTCAGGGGAGGGTGAGGACATCGACGGATGCTCCTTCCGGCAGCTCGAGGACCGTCTCGGGGACGACGAGGAACCCGTTCGACTGCGCGAGCGCGTGCATCATCGCCGAGCCCTGTCGTCGCGTCGGCGTGACCTCGAGCATGCCGTCGGGGGCGCGCTCGATGCGTGCGGTCGCGAGCAGGCGGCGTCCGCCCGCGTGCGCGAACGGGGTGGTGAGACGGGCACGCTCGTAGGCAGGGCCGCTCGGCGCTCCGCCATGCAGGACGCGAAGGAGCGGATCGACGAACGCCGCAAAGCCCGCGACGCAGGAGATCGGATTGCCGGGAAGCCCGAACACCCATGTCGAGCCGATCCGACCGCACAGCAGCGGCTTGCCGGGCTTCATGCGGACGCGCCAGAATACCCGCTCCATGCCGAGGTCCGCCAGCACCTGCTTGACGTGGTCGTATCGGCCGACCGAGACGCCGCCGGAGATGAGCAGCACGTCGGCATCGAGCCCCGAGACGATGCGATCACGGATCGCGTCCGCGTCGTCGTGGACGATGCCGAGGTCGTGCACGAGGCAGCCGGCAGTCGCGGCGAGCGAGCGCATCGTGATGCCGTTGGAGTCGTAGATCTGGCCGGGCTCGAGCGCGGCTCCGTCCGTGTGGGTCACGAGCTCCGCGCCCGTCGCCAGCGTCGCGACCCTCGCCTGGCGATGCACCTGCACGTCGACCACACCGGCGTTCGCAAGCAGTGCCGCGATGTTCGTCGTGAGCCGATCGCCCCGCGCGGCGAGCAGGTCGCCGGCATGGACATCCTCGCCACGCCGGCGAACGTGTCGACCGGTCGCAACGGGTGCGCGAACTTCGACCACCTCGCCGCGATGGCGGGCGTGCTCGAGCTGGAGGACGGCATCCGCGCCCGGTGGCAGCGGGGCGCCGGTCATGATGCGTTGAGTCGTTTCGGCCGCGACTTCGAGCTCGCTGCGTGCCCCCGCTGCGATCGTCCCGTGCAGGACCAGCAGCACCGGATCATCGTCGCCTGCCGAATCGGTGTCCGCCGATCGGATCGCGTAGCCGTCCATCGCCGAGTTGTCGAATGGCGGCAGGTCGATGTCGGACGTCACGTCCATGGCGATGATGCGGCCGAGCGCCTGCTCGAGCGCCGCACGCTCGGATTCCAGCGCCGTCGCGCGCTCGGCGATCAACGCCCATGCCTCGTCCATGTCGATCATGTCGGGGCCGCTTTCATCCGGGCATCGTCAGGGTGGTCATGTCCAGCGCCGCGCAGCACGTCCAGTGCGTGGCCGGCGAGCGGCAGCACCATGCGTGCACACTCCACGGCGCCGCGAGGGCTGCCCGGCAGGTTCACGACCAGCGCTCGCCCACGGGTTCCGGCGAGGCCTCGAGACAGCCATGCGTGCTGCGTGGAGCGAGCAGATTCGATCCGAAGCAGCTCCGCGATTCCCGGTACCTCGCGCTCGATCACCGCGCGCGTCGCCTCCGGCGTGACGTCGCGCGGACCGAGGCCGGTTCCGCCTGTCGTGAGCACCAGGTCGACGCCGTCCACGTCGACGAGTCGAGCGATGGCAGCGCCGATGCGCTCGACGTCGTCGGGTACGAGCAGGCATGCGACGACCGCCACCTCATGCTGCTCGAGCTCGTCGCGAAGCGGCCCCGTCGCACGATCGACGGCCTGGCCATCCGAGCGGGAGTCGCTGGCGGTGACGATGCCGGCGCGGATCATGCCGGCACCACCAGCAGCAGCGACTTCACGGCAGCGATCGCGAGCACTGCTGCCAATGCGTAGCGCAGGCGAACGCCGTCGACGTGGTGTGCGCCGAGGCGCGCTCCGATCACGCCTCCCGCGGTCGCAGCCAGCAGCAGCGGCGCGAGACCGTCCACGGCGAGGCTGCCCGACGCTGCTCGACCGATGAGGCCCGCGAATGAATTGACGAGCACGAACACGGCGGACGTCGCCGCGATCTGGCGTGCCGTGCCCCAGCGGCGGAGCAGCATGATCGGGCTCAGGAAGATGCCGCCACCGACGCCCACGATTCCCGAGACGAGACCGATTGCGCCGCCGGTCGGAACCGCCACTCGGAGACGGAGCGGCCGCGCCTCGAGACGCGTCGGTGCCCGCAGCGTTGCCACGCCACCTCGCGATGTCGACACCTCGCTCGCGAGCGAAGACAGCACGACGTCGTCGGCTCCGTGTACGCGGGCGGTCTGCGCGATCCGCAGTGCGGCGGCGCCGAGCGAGATCGCGAGCAGTGCGCCGTACACGACCGGATCCACGTCGACGAGCCCGCCGACGAACGCGAGCGGAATGCTCGCTACGATGAACGGCCACGTTACGGACCAGCGCAGGTGGCCACCGCGGGCGAAGGTCCAGGTACCGATTCCCGCAACGACCACGTTGAGCAGCAGCGCCGTCGTCGACATGCTTGCGGGATCGACGACGCCCGTGAGCGCGAGCAGCGCGAGGTATCCGGAGCCGCCACCGTGACCGACCGACGCGTAGAGTGCTGCGACCACGAACACCGCCGGCAGCAGCCACAGGTACACGTCATTCATGTCGACCTCATGCCACGCAGCGCGCTCGCCTCGATCGAGGCGATGTTCGTCTCGCTTCGCCCCCAGCTCGCGCCGGCGCCCGTGACCTCCTGCTTCCAGATCGGCACGTCGGATTTGATCGCGTCGATGAGGAATCGGCACCCGTCGAAGCCCTCGGGGCGATGTCCTGCGGCGACGGCAATGACAATGCTCGCCTCGCCGAGCGGCACGTCGCCGAGCCGATGTGCGATCGCTACGCCGGCCAGCGAGTAACGCGCGATGGCATCCTCGGCATGTGCCTGCATCCGTCGAAGTGCCATCGGCTCGTACGCCTCGAATCGAAGCAGCTCGACCTCGCGGGTCACGCCCTCGAACACCACGATCGCGCCGGCCGACGGATCGCCGACGGAGCATGCGAGCGCGGCCGCATCGATCGGCGTGCGGGTCAGCGTCAGGACTCGGAGCGACGGGTGCATCATCCGCCGCTCACCGGTGGAATCAGCGCCAGCTCGTCGCCATCCGTGAGCCTGGTGTCGCGGCTGGCGTATTCGTGGTTGACGGCGCACAGGAACGAGTCGGTCGGTACATCGGCCGCGAGCACGCCGTCAGCGACGAGATGCAGGATCGCATCGGCAACGGTCATGTCGTCGGCGTGTGGGACCGTGGTCTCGTCACGGCCCGCGCGCTCGCGAAGGATGGCAAAGAGCCGAACGGTGATGGGCATGGGCCGAACCCTACCTCGCCACGTCAATATGTCGATCAAGACTCAACAAAAACCAGTAATCGGCCGCAGTTGGATGCGGAGAGATACGGAGCAGCTGCGGCCCATCGGTCGGCAACATCGGTGTCATGGTCCTGCGACAGTCGCTCCTGCTCCTCCATCTGATGGGCATGATGCTGCTCGTGGCAGGCGTCGGCGCATCGATCGCCTGCAAGGCGGCCGCGCTGCGAAGCTCCTCGCCACAGGTGATCCATGAGCTGCTGCGTACGGCGTCTCGATCGGTGCGGCTGCTGTCCATGCCCGGCTCCTACCTCTTGCTGCTGGCGGGGCTCGGGCTCGTGTACCGATCGCACGGGTGGTACTCGATGAGCGATGCATGGATCGTCGGCGCGATCGTGGCATGGCTGGCATCGGCGGCGGTCGGCATCTGGCTCCACGCACCACGAAGCCGCACAGCGCGCGCGCTCGCCAGCTCCCTTGCCGCCGACGGTGCGCCCGCATCGGCGGAGCTTCGCGACCTGATCCGCGGTGGTCGTCTCGCGTCCGCGCTCGACTTCGCCCTGCTGCTGACGATGGTCACGCTCATGGTCTTCAAGCCGGGCTGACTGCCCGCGCACCCAACTACGACGCGCCACGAAGGAGCACTCCATGACCGCAACAACCACGACCCCGGCGACCACCGGACCCATCGACCCGATGCAGCTCGTGTCCGATCTCGTCGCGCAGTCCCCGGCTCGCGCCGCCGTGTTCGAGCAGCTCGGCATCGAGTACTGTTGCGGTGGCAAGGTGCCCTTGATCGACGCGTGTGCCTCTCGCGGCATCGCCGTGGAGGAGGTCATCGCGATGCTCGAGGATTCGACCCGAAACGCGAGTGCCGACCGCGACTGGTCGACCGCGAGCATCGAGGAGCTCGTCGCCGACATCATCGAGACCCATCACGCCTTCCTGCACGAGACCCTTCCGCGAGTCGGTCCGCTCGCGCACAAGGTCGCCCGCGCGCACGGAAGCCGCGATCCGAGGCTGGTCGAGGCAAGCGTCGTGGTCGACCTGCTCGTGGAGGACCTCGCCGAGCACCTCGCGTCGGAGGAGGAGGACGTGTTTCCCGTCTGCCTGGAGATCGCCGAGGACGGCAAGGTCGACGAGTTCGAGACCGAGCAGGAGCTCCATGCGCTCGAGAGCGAGCACGAGCAGGTCGGAGCGCACCTCGCGAGGCTGCGCGAGCTGCTCGACGGCTTCGTGCCGCCCGACGGCGCGTGCCCGACCTATCGCGCGTACCTCGATGCGCTCGAGCGGCTCGAGGCCGACGTGCACTTGCACGTGCACAAGGAGAACCACATCCTGTTCGGCAAGGTCCGGGACGCGCTCGCGGACTGACCCGCTCCGAGATCCGAGTCCAGCCACGTCCTTCGCGACTTCCGGGCACTGACAGGTGCTCCGTTGACGAAACGATCTGCCGGGATGATGATGGAGGTGGGGACAGCTCTCTTTCGTGCGTTCGATACGGACCGTCGTGGTTTGTCGGTCGGAGCGCAAGGTGAGTGAGGGGACGAGATCATGGAGTACTACGCGGTATTCGACGACGTGCTTGCCCGGGATGTGACGGCAGGCGTCGAGCAGCAGGCGTTCCTGCTGCTGGCATTGGTGCTGATCCTCGGTGTGGCTGCAGCGATCGTGCTCGCGGTGCAGGTCTCGCAGCTGCTGGAGTCGCCGCGCGCGATCGAGCACGACGCCGACGAGGTCGATTCGACTTCGCTGGGCGAGCGCGACGCCGCCTGATCGCATGTTCGCTAGGCTTGGTGCATGCGCCAGCCTGAGTCACTGACCCATCTCGACGTTTCCGGCGATGCACGGATGGTGGATGTCGGGGACAAGCAGGTCACGGTGCGTCGAGCGACCGCCTCGGCCACCGTCAGCATGTCGACCGAGACCGCGCGACTCGTGGCTGCAGGCAACGGGCCGAAGGGTGATGTCGTCTCGATCGCGCGCATCGCTGCCATCCAGGCCGCCAAGCGAACCGACGAGCTGATACCGCTCGCCCACCCGCTGCCGCTCGACCTCGTCGATGTCGACGTGGACATCGACGAGGCGCGTGGAACCGTCACGGTCACCTGCACCACGCGCACGAGCGCGAGGACCGGCGTCGAGATGGAGGCGATGGTCGGCTGCGCCACCGGCGCGCTCACCGTGTACGACATGGTGAAGGGAGTCGAGCGGGGCGTTCGCATCAGCGACGTGTCCCTGCTCGCCAAGTCCGGTGGCAAGCGTGACTGGCGACGCGAGATCGACGGCGAATCATGAGCACCCCCACGCGCGAACCCCTCGTCGACGGGCATGGTCGCCACATCGGCGACCTGCGCATCTCGGTCACCGATCGATGCTCGTTTCGCTGCACCTACTGCATGCCTGCGAGCGGGGTCCCGTGGCTCCCGCGCGAGGGGATCCTGACGTTCGAGGAGATCGAGCGGCTTGCTGGCATCTTCGTGTCGATGGGTGCGTCGTCGATCCGGCTGACGGGTGGAGAGCCGCTCGTGCGTTCCGGGATCGTCGACCTCGTCGCCCGCATCGCCTCGATCGACGGGCTCGAGGACCTGGCGCTGACCACGAATGGGTTCCAGCTCGCCGACCATGCCGCTGGCCTCGCCTCGGCCGGCCTCGACCGCATCAACGTCAGCCTCGACTCGCTCGACCACGCACGGTTCGAGCAGATCACCCGGCGTGACGCCCTCGATCGGGTGCTCGAAGGTCTGCGCGTCGCTGCAGCGACCGAGCAATTCGCCCCCGTGAAGGTGAACGTGGTCGCCATGCGCGGGTTCACCGAGCACGAGGCCGTCGCGTTCGCGTGCCTCGCGCGCGACGAGGCGCTCAGCGTTCGATTCATCGAGTACATGCCGCTCGACGGGGGTCGCTCGTGGACGCCCGACGACGTGCTCACCGGTGCCGAGCTGCGTGCCATCATCGAGCAGGAGGTCGACCTGGTCCCGATCGAGCGCGAGGCGCATGCCACCGCGCGACGATTCGGCATCGCGGACTCCGCGGGCGAGATCGGGTTCATCAACCCCGTGAGCGAGCCGTTCTGCGCGGACTGCAACCGCGTGAGGCTCACCGCCGACGGCATGCTTCGCACCTGCCTGTTCAGCCTGCACGAGACGGACCTGCGCGGGCCGATACGCGATGGCGTGAGCGACGGCGAGCTCGAGCGGATCATCCGCGAGGCTGTATGGCGCAAGGAGCGCAAGCACCGGATCGGCGATCCGGGCTTCCGGCAGCCTGCCCGCTCGATGTCCCGAATCGGCGGTTGATTCCGAGACGGAACGAATGCTTGCGGTATTCCCGCAGCGCCCCGCGCATATACGCTGATTTTTATCGAAGCCTCACGCACGAAACTCCATATGCGTGGATACCTCATCGACACAAATTGCTCCCTCGCGGCGATCGGGCGCCCCGCCCAGCACCTCGGAGCCGGATGAGGTCAGCACCGAATCGATCCGGGTTCTGGTGTTCTCGACGATCGCCTTCACCGTCTTCTTCGCCGTCTGGGTGATGTTCTCGATCGTCGGGCTGCCGCTGCGCACGGAGCTCGGGCTCTCCGACAGCCAGTTCGCGCTGCTCGCCGCCATTCCGATCCTCACCGGTTCCGTGCTTCGCGTTCCCGTGGGAATGCTCACCGACAAGCTCGGCGGTCGCGTCATGATGACGGGGTTGCTCGTGCTCATGTCGATCCCGGCATTCCTGATCAGCCGCGCCGATACCTACGAGCAGCTGCTGGTGCTCGCCTTCATCCTCGGGCTCGCCGGCACGTCGTTTGCAGTCGGCATCCCTTGGGTGTCGGCGTGGTATCCGTCGCAGCACCAGGGGACCGCGCTCGGCGTGTTCGGCATGGGAAACGTCGGCGCGTCGATCACGAAGATGCTCGCGCCCGCGCTCGTCACGATGGTCGCCGCAGGGGGCGCGCTCGGCGGGTTCGTTCCCGGCGGATGGCGCTTCGTTCCCTTCGCGTACTCGATCCTGCTGCTGGTGACCGCACTCGTCGTCTGGTTCGGCGTGCCGCGGCACGATCGACATCCGGCGCGTGGCCGCTCGCTCGCGGCGATGTCGCGGCCGCTCGTCTACGTGCGAGTCTGGCGATTCGGGTTCTACTACGTCACCGTATTCGGTGCCTACGTTGCGCTCGCGCTGTGGCTGCCGAAGTACTACGTCGACGTGTACGACATATCGCTCGCACAGGCGGGGATGCTGACCGCCCTGTTCATCTTTCCCGCGAGCCTGCTACGCCCGCTCGGTGGCTGGATGAGCGACCGGCTCGGCGCCCGGCGAGTCACGGCGGCATCGTTCCTGATCATCGCCGGCGCATCGCTCGCGCTGTCGTTCCCGCTGGACGTGTTCGCGTTCACGATCCTGGTGCTCACGATCGGTGTCGGCATGGGCATCGGCAAGGCATCCGTCTTCACGTACATCCCGCAGTACTTCCCCAAGGACGTCGGCGCGGTAGGCGGCCTCGTCGGCGCGGTAGGCGGTCTCGGCGGCTTCGTACTGCCGCTGCTCTTCGCGTGGGCGCTCGCCGAGACCGGCGAGCCGCAGAGCACCTTCTACGTCATGTTCGCGCTCGCGTGCGCCTCGCTGGTGCTGCTGGGCATCGCGGTGCTTCACATTGTCACCGAAGACCACCATCACGGAGAGATGTAACACATGGCAAATGCCACCGAGAAGGCAAGTTCATCCGGCACGTGGCTCGAGGACTGGGATCCGGAAAACGATGAGTTCTGGGAGCGGCGGGGCAAGTCCATCGCCAACAAGACCCTAATTATCACGACAGCCAACCTGACAGTGGCATTCGCCGTTTGGTTCGTCGTGAGCGCGCTCGTCGTCACGCTCAAGAAGAACGGCATCTACACGTTCAGCGACAACCAGTGGTACTGGCTTGTCGCGATGCCCGGCCTTGCGGGCGGCACGCTCCGGCTCGTGCACATGTTCCTCACCCCGAAGTACGGCACGCGGCACGTCGTCACGATCTCGAGCGCGCTGCTGCTCATCCCGCTGATCGGCTGGTACTTCGCGGTCCAGAACCCCGACACGCCGTACGGAGTGCTGCTGCTGCTCGCGTTCCTTGCTGGGCTGGGTGGCGGCAACTTCTCGTCGTTCATGCCGTCGACGAGCCTGTTCTTTCCCAAGAAGCGCATCGGAACGGCGCTTGCGGTGCAGGCCGGCATCGGCAACTTCGGCGTCAGCCTCGTGCAGTTCATCACGCCCTGGGTGATCGGCTTCTCGCTGCTGGGATCCGCGCAGGCTACGGCCACGGGCGGCTCGTTCTGGCTGCAGAACGCAGTGCTCTTCTGGATCCCGTTCGTGGTCGTGTTCACGATCTGGGCTTGGTTCGGCCTGCGCAGCGTTCCCGTGCGCGCGAACGTGCGCGAGCAGTTCGACATCTTCCGGGAGCGACACACCTGGACGATGACGTCGCTGTACGTCATGACGTTCGGATCGTTCGCCGGTTTCGCGGCGACGTTCCCGATCCTCATCGAGACGCGATTCGGCGGGTTCGACAACCCGCCGGTGCCGCTCGAGTACGCGTTCCTCGGGCCGCTGGTCGGCTCGGTCGCACGCGTCGTCGCCGGGCCGATCTCGGACAAGTTCGGAGGCGCGCGCGTCACGCAGGTATCGGGCATCGGACTGCTCGTCTGCACGCTGTTCGCGAGCCGGTACGTGGCCCCGGACTCGATCGACGACTTCACGCCGTTCCTGTGGGGCATGCTCGGCATCTTCCTGTTCGCCGGCATCGGCAACGCGTCGACGTTCAAGCAGATTCCGATGATCTTCCCGCAGCGTCAGTCGGCCGGCGTGATCGGCTGGACCGCCGCCATCGCGGCGTACGGACCGTTCGTGTTCGGCGTCCTCATCGGCGCAGTCTCGGCATCGACCGGCTCGCCGCGCGCATTCTTCCTCGGACTCGCGGTGTTCTACGCGATCAACATCGTCCTCAACTGGTACTCGTTCGCCCGCCGTGGCGCGAAGGCACCATGTTGACATCGAGTCATCAACGGCAGTTCAACGGGATCGATCGGGCCGACTGGCCAGTGTGCGGAACGGAGCAGACATGACGGGCAAGTTCGGAATCAAGCGGCTGCTGCGCGAGGGTGAGCGCAGCGCGGACGGGTGGTCGCAGCTGTCGCCCGACAGCCGCAGCTGGGAGAGCTTCTATCGCAACCGCTGGAAGCACGACAAGGTCGTTCGCTCGACGCACGGCGTCAACTGCACCGGCTC
>JAGQUL010000016.1:0-336 GCA_020438525.1 Thermoleophilia bacterium
GCGACGAGCGCCTCGTAGGTCTCCCACGGCTGGAATCCCGGCGCCACCTCGACGCGCGAGCCCTCGTGCAGCTCGATCGACGGGGCGGTGTATCGCCGCCCGCCGTCCTCGCTCGGGGCGAGCTTGTGGTTCAGCGCGAGCGCCGCCGGCAGGGGCGATCGAGCCGCCGCGCGATCTGCCTCGAGCAGGTGCTTCGTCTCGGGCTCGTCCATCCACGCGTGCAGCTGTGCGACGTCGAGCCCGACATCCTGTGCCGCCTCGTCGATCATCGCCATGTCGTCGAGGAACCCGCTGCCCTGCATCATCCGAACGCGCAGCGCGCGCAGCAGCAGCTCC